>JANNYA010000189.1:0-23578 GCA_031409855.1 Rhodanobacteraceae bacterium
GGGACGGAGACAGTAAAGAAAAGTGGATTGCTTTGGCCATTGGGGATGCTCTTAAAATCTGCCCTTTCGAGCAAGGCGTGACGCTTATGAAACCGCATGATGCCATTGTTTAGAATCAGACTGGGGTTGCGCACGATTTAACTCTTGATGGCGTGCGCCATTCTAAGCTGCCAACCTAGCCGGAAAACGCACGACAAAACGGCTGCCCGAACCGAGTGTGCTATGTACTTCAATGGTTCCGCCTAAGCGTGAAGTGACTAGATTAAACACCACATGCAAGCCAAGCCCAATACCCCCTTGATTGCGTTTCGTGGTGAAAAAGGGCTCAAAAACTTGCGAACGCGTGGCATCGTCCATGCCGATACCATCATCACTCAGCGTCATTTCAACTTGATCTGCTCTCAAAACCTGCACCTTGATGCTAATGGTGCCCGATTGCTCTGGGCCGAAGGCATGCAGCAGCGCATTTTGCAATAAATTGCTCAGCACTTGGCCGATAGTGCCCGTATAGGTGTTGAGCATGATTTCTGGCGCGCCGCTGTAATTCAGCGTGATCGCCCGCCGCTTCCAGAGTGACTGCAAACTATCGATCAATTCACCCATTAGTAAGTCCAGACGTACTTCGCGGCGTTCATCAAACGCCCGATCTACCGATACTTGCTTGAACTGGCGCACCAAATTGGCCGCGCGCTCCAAATGCTGTGAAACCAATGCGCTTGACTGTGTCGCATCGCCGATAAAACGCTCCAATTCTGACTTACTCATGCTTGCGCTGTGCATTGAGTGGGTAATTTCACCCGTGCGCTGTTGCAAAAAAGAACTTGCTGTCAGGGCGATACCGAGCGGGGTATTGACCTCATGCGCCACGCCGGCAACCAATTGCCCCAGGGAGGCGAGCTTTTCTTGCTGCACCAATTGCGCCTGAGTTGCCAGTAGCCGCGTATTTGCAGTTTCAAGTTCGGCCGTGCGGGCGTGTACCAATGCATCTAATTGCTCAGATCGCAGCTGCAAATGCCTAGTGCGACGGCGCAGGCCCAAGGCGATCGCAGCGACCAGTAGGCCAAACATCAATACTGCAAACCACGCTGTCTGCCAAAAAGCGGGCAGCACCGTGATCGGTATGCTTAAGATATTCGGGCTCCATGCGCCGACGCGATTGCTGCCGCGCACCTCCAAATGGTAGGTGCGCGGCCACAAATTGCTGTAACTAGCTGTGCGCTGCTCGGCATCGGTGGCAATCCATTGCGAATCAAATCCCGCTAAGCGATAGGCATAGCGATTGCTTAGCGGCGCGCTGAAATCAAGTGCCGAAAATTCCACACTAAATAGTCGCTGGTCCGGGCGCAAAGTGAGCCCTTCGTAGTGCGTTCGCGCCTGGCTGGCATTGGCACGGCTAATGCGGGGATGTAGTTGCGCTAGCGGCGCCGCGAGGCCATTGATGCGCAGCTCCGTGGCGATCAGCGTTGGCGTGTACGCCCAAGGCTGAAATTGCATGGGATCCATCACCACCAAACCGGTGCTGCCGCCATTGAGCAATAAACCATCGTGGGTTTGTGTATGCGCCCCGGCCCATGCGGTGCCGATGTCAACGCCATCTGCCGGGGTAAGTTCGTAGCTGCTCTGCTTAGCTAAATCAAGCACCATCTGATCGGTCCAAATACGCCCAAGCGCGTCTTGCGCAAGATTGCCACCAATATCGCGCCCGGGCATGCCAAGCGTCGCACTGACATGCGCAAAGCTCGCTTGCGCCAGCAGTGCACTGGGCAGCAACGGTTCGTTCGGCGTTTTCGGCGCTGGCAGCGGCGTCATGCGATCAACGCCTTTGAGCGTCGCGACCCATAGTGCCCCGTCTCGGTCCACCATTAGCCCGTAAACGGTATTGTGTACCAAGCTATCCTTGCGCTTTGCGTCGTTGCGAATAATTTGAAACCTTTGCGCGCCTGGGTTGAGAACACGCAGGCCATCGTTGCCGCCGGCCCAAATTCGGCCCGCAAAATCTTGTGCGAGCGGATTCAATTGGCCCAATACCGGTTTGCCATCCGTATCGAACACCACCTCAACTTCTGGCTCCAGCGTGGTTGGATTCACCCGCACACGCGCGACGCCATTAGAGCCACCCAACCACACGACGCCATCGCGCGCCACTAACAAATTTGATACCGCCCCGCGTTCACCGACATGCTTGAATTGGCGTGTGGCTAAGTTGAGCTGGAATAGCCCCGCAGTTTGCGTACCAACCCATACACTTTGATCCGGCGCTTGCTTTAACGCGATCACCACGCCATCGCCAAGGGCATTTGGATCTGCAAGATTTACCCGAAAGCCATCGATTCGACCGCGCACTCGATCCAAGACATCAATGCCGTTGCCGCCGGTGCCGACTAAGAGTCGCCGGTCCGGCAGTTCCAACACGGCGTGCACATCGGCATAGCTCAAGCTGGGTGTGGCATTAGTGCCAACGGCCGCCGCGTCGACGCGCAGGGTACGAAATGTGGCAGCGCTTGCTAATGTTTTCGCTAAGCCACCGCCCCAGGTGCCGACCCAAACCGTGCCAGCGGCGTCTAGTTTAAGCGCGCCGATGGCATCAAAGCCTAGGCTGCCGACGACCGCAGGGTTGTGTAGCCAGTGATGTTTCAAAGTCAACGTCTGTGCATCCAATACGTCCAAGCCAGCCGTCGTTGCCAACCAAATTTCGTTCGAGTTGACTTGCAGCATGGACTGAATACGGCTGCTGATCAGGCTAACTTTATCGGTCGCCATGATCCGGCGAATTTGGTTTTTTCCGATGCTGTTTTCTATGCGTAAATGTGCCAAGCCATGCAGGCGCGTGGCCAATAAAAAAGAGCCATCACGCAATTGCAAAATTGCGTTGACACCTTGGCCCGCCAGGGAATTGGCGCGCGCTACTTCGCTGGCAATGGGCACTAAGGTCAAATCGCTGAAGCGTTTTGCGGCACCGTTTGCCGCACGACTGTGTGGGGTAATCAATCGGCGCAAACCGTCGTTGGAGCCCACCCACAGTGCGCCATCGCGATCAATCAGCAGGCTGCGAATGAAGTTCACACTGGCGGCGTTGGCCTGATCGGGCGGTGCGTATAGGCTTTGAATCTGGCCGTCCAGGGAGTAGTCCAGACCGGCGTCTGTGCCGATCCACATGCCCACTTTGGGCTCAGCAAATGCGCGCACATTGTTCGCGCTTAAGTTACTTTTACCCTCGGGCACCGTCGCATGGCGCAAATGCCGCACCCGATCCGTGGCCGGATCAAGTATTGATACGCCATCCCCCAAGGTGCCAATCCAAATACGACCATCGCGTGCGACTTTGAGCGCACTGATAAAATCACCGGCGATGGAATTTTCATTCGCAGGATCAAAGCGATAGCGCTTAAAGCGATAGCCGTCGTAGCGCAACACGCCTGACTGTGTGCCGAGCCAAAGCATGCCATCCGGCGCAAGCTCGATTGCAGTCACGACGCCGCCGGGGATCGACTTGGAGTCGCCGACATTTTGAAAATATCGCTGTGCATATCCGAAGTCAGCGACACACAGAGAATGCCAAAAAGCAAAACAGCATGTTGCAAAAAATTTTACGACGCTAGACATAAGTGCACCTCTGAACCGGTGATGCCACGAGCGTAGTCCGAATTTCGCAATTCAGCCAGCCCGCAATTCATCCAGCCAGGCTAGCCAAAGATCGCCATCAAATCGGGTGAAACGCTGGCCTTATCAACGCGCGCGTGCAGTGCATCCACGGTCGCGCGCACTTCGCAAATCTGGCATCGGCTTTGCTCGCAGGCTACACAGATCGTTCAAACCACGGATCGACAAGTTGTAAATCCGCGATACCTTCAAAGTCTTTAGTATTGTGTGTGACCAATGCGAATCTATTGTTTAACGCGATCGCAGCAATCATCGCATCTTCAGTACTGCAAACGCGTCCGGTTTGTTGTTGTTTGGCGGCCAGTTGGCCATAGGCGGCTGCGCAATGGGCATCTAAACTGACGCAGCGCCCTTCAAAATCAACGCTCAATAATTCCCGTGTAGACGCGCGTAATGCATCGCGGCGTTTACCTGCGGGCATGAGTGCCAAGCCAAATTCGATTTCGCATAGCGTGACACTGCTGATGTAAATTCGTCTAGCAGGCGTGTTGGCAAACCAATTCAAGACGGCTGGGTTCGGCAAAGGCTTGGTGAGTTCTGAGCTGACGTTGGTGTCTAGCAAAAAAATTGTCTGCTTAACTGCCAGAATCTTCGTTCGCAATAGGCGATGCACGCATGGTGCGACGCGCTGGAATTGGAATCTCGCCGAGGCTGGCAAAGCGAGCCTGAATGCGTTTGCCTAAATCATGGCTGATGCCAGGCTCGACCTGTGACTCGTTGGCGGCGCGCGTCAAAATGCGGCGCACCGCTTCTTCCATAGCAATACCCTGCTGTGCGGCCTGCACACGGAGGCGTATTTTGACATCAGGATCAAGATTGCGAACGGTAAGGGCTGACATGTAGTCTCTTGCAGTTTGTAAAATCATTGTCGTCAATGATTGCAATGAAATCAAAATGAAATCAAGTGGCTTTAGAAGTTGATGGGAACGGGCGCGGCGGCCGCTGAACGCGCATCGCGATGCCAAGATTTTCTATAGTTAATGGCATTGTGATCCGGTAATGCCATGAGCATATTCATCCAGCCAGTCTAGCCAAACATCGCCATCAAATCGGGTGAAACGCTGGCCTTATCAACGCGCGCGGGTGGAATCGCTTGCAAGACGCGCAAGGCATCCACGGTTGCGCGCGCGTCATGGGTACGAATAATCGTGGCACCACGTTGCACCGCGACGATATGCGCGGCCAGCGAGCCTGCCAAACGCGCGCTGGCTTGAGTTTGTTGCGTCAACTCGCCAATGCTGCCTTTGCGCGACAGGCCGACCAACACCGGGCACTCAAATTGCCCGAACCGTTTCAATTGGCCCAATAACTCAAGGTTATGTGCGGTGCTTTTGCCGAAGCCAAATCCTGGGTCAACGATGATGCGTTTTTTGTCCAGCCCCGCCATTTGGCAGGCAAAAATACGTTCGGTTAAAAAGCGTGCGACTTCTTCCACCACATCTTGGTATTGCGGTGCCTGTTGCATATTGTGTGGCTCGCCCTGCATATGCATCAGCACCACAGACGCTCCGCTGGCAATCGCCGCCGCCAGCGCGCCTTCGCCGCGCAGCGCATACACATCGTTAATAAGCACAGCACCTGCGGCAGTTGCGGCACGCATGACCTCGGCTTTGCTGGAGTCAATAGAGATCGGTGTATCCAGGGCTTTTAACGCTTCAATCACCGGGATCACGCGATCAAGCTCTTCTTGCACGCTGATCGGTCGAGAACCAGGGCGTGTCGATTCCCCGCCAACGTCCAAAATATCGACGCCGTCCGCTAGCATTTGCGTCGCAATTTCCAGAGCCTGCGCGGCGTTAACGATACGCGCGCCGTCCGAAAAAGAGTCCGGCGTGATGTTTAAGATCCCCATCACCTGCGGGCGCGTCAAATTGAGCGCATAGCGACCGAGTGCGAAAGTGGGTGTGGTGTCAAACATAGGCCGCTATTCCTCCTCATGCTTAGGCTTGTACGCGTCCATCAATTGCTTTTGCACCGCAGCCGGCACCGGTTCGTAATGGCTGAATTCAATGCTGTAAATCGCTTGACCGGCGGTTTGGCTTTTCAGCTCGCTTTGATACTCGCCCAGTTCGCTCATCGGCACTTGCGCGCGCAATACCAGCTCACCCGGCGCACCGGCATCGGTACCGTTGACGCGCGCGCGCTTACTCGCCAAGCCATTGCTGACGTTGCCCATCGTCGAGTCAGGCGTGGTCACCGTCAACTCCACAATCGGCTCCAGCACAATCGCCCTGGCTTTGCTGATCGCATCCAGCAGTGCGAATTTTCCGGCGCTAATAAACGCGATTTCTTTGGAGTCGACCGGGTGGTGTTTACCGTCAAACGCACTGACTTCTAAATCCTGCAGCGGAAAGCCAGCAACCGCGCCATGCGCCAAGACCAAGCGCACGCCTTTTTCGACGGCCGGCATAAAGTTGTGCGGAATCGAGCCGCCCTTGGTTTCATCCAGAAAACGAAAGCCTTCGCCGCGCGCCAAAGGACGCACGCGCAGGGACACTTCGCCAAATTGCCCGGCACCGCCGGTTTGCTTTTTGTGCCGATGATGCCCTTCGGCTTCGATGCTGATCGTTTCCCGATACGCGATGCGCGGTGGCGCGGTTTTAACCTCGACTTGAAAGCGCGTTCTTAAGCGTTCTAGCATCACTTTCAAATGCACATCGCCCAAGCCCAGCAACACGGTTTCATTCAGTTCGACATGGTGTTCGATATGAAAACTTGGGTCCTCCTCGGCCAACTTCTGCAGCGCGCTGGATAGCTTTTGCTCATGCCCACGGCTAATCGGCTGCACGCTCAGGCCAAACATCGCTTTCGGCAACGCCAGAGGCATCAAATGCCAGTGGTCTTCATCGTGGCTGTCGTGCAAAACATCGCCGTAGTGGATATCGTCGATTTTCGCGACGGCACAGATATCGCCTGCAATACCTTCGTCGATTTCGATATGTTTGGCACCAAATAATTTGTATAAGTGCCCGACTTTAAAAGGTTTTTTGCCGTCACCAATGTAAAGCTGAGTATCGCGTTTGACGCTGCCTTGATAGATGCGAAACACACACATCTTGCCGACAAAAGCGTCGTTAATGACTTTGAACACGTGCGCCACCACGTGCAATTTTTCGTCCGCATGCACCTGCACCGATACCGCTTCCGCGCGGTCTTGCTCATTGCTTTGTTCTGGGTTGCTCTGACCTTTAAAAAACGGCGGCGGATTGCCTTCGCTCGGATTGGGCAACAGGCGCACCAAGACATCAAAAAGCTCCGCCACACCCGCACCTGTGCGCGCGCTGGTGAACAGCACTGGGATCAAATGTCCCTCGCGCAGACACTGTTCAAAGGCGTCGTGCAACTCAGCCGTCGAAAGTTTGGCTTCGCCTTCTTCCAAATAATGCTCCATCACCGCCGGATTAATTTCGACGACTTGATCGATAATTTGCTGATGCGCCACTTTAACGCTGCTGATTTCGGTGCCAAATTTGGAATCGCTGGTAAAAAAGCAGTCCACCACCCGGGTCAATCCGCGCGAGGGCAAATTCAGCGGCAAACACTCGCTGCCCAGCGCGCTTTTCAACTGCGCCATCACCGCTTCCAAATTGACGCCCTCGGCATCAATGCGGTTGATAATAATCACCCGCTCGTTACCGCGCGCCTTTGCCCGATCCAGCAGCTTGAGCGCGCTGGCATCCAGGCCCACCTGGGCATTCAGCACCACCGCAATGGTCTCGACCGCCGCCATCGCGCTCAAAGTGGTACCGCGAAAATCCGCCAGCCCCGGCGTATCAATAACGTTGAAATGCATATCGCTGGCATCGAAGCTCATCACGCTGGTGTTGAGTGAATGCAGGCGGACTTTTTCTTGGCCATCGAAATCGCTGACGGTCGAGCCCTTTTCTACCGATCCGGGCGCGGCAATCACCCCCGCGTGCTTCAATAGGGCTTCGACTAGCGTGGTTTTACCCACGCCGGTGTTGCCAACAATGCATAGATTTCGGATCGAAGTAGGTGAAAATCGTGGCATAGCGCGCTCCAAATCAAAGGTGGGGAACTTTTGGCCGAACCAGTCAAGATTGTCCCTTCATTGATTGCGCGTCAATTGTTTCTAATTTTAGCTGCGCACAAATTCCGTGTAATGTTGCTGATGTCGAGGTTCGCTCAAGTTGCGTCAAAGTCGCAATAAGCCAACTAGATTTGGGCACTTTTGCGCGTTTTCTGGGTTTTCTAAGATTTCCAGGCTACTAATTCGGTCCGCCGAGCAAAGTGCTGATTTCTCACACGACTGCAATTGTCCTGCTGCGGCTCTGATGGCGTCACAATGCCCCTGTGCCAAGGCTGTATCGCGCCAAATCGCGTACAGTTGCGGATCCTGACGCTCAACTGCTGCGAGTTCAAATTGCTCCATCCCCAAATCGATTTGACCTTGCTTGATAAATAGCTTCGCCCGCGCTGAACGTGAAATGGCCCAACGCTGTGCGTATGCGCCACCCTCATTTAACAATTCGCGTGCCTCGTTCAGACGGTTTTCGTCCACCAGAGCCGCCGCCCGCATCGCTTCACACCAGCTAAAACTTGCCCGACGTGCGCAATCTTCGGTCGTACTTAAAAGCCCCTTAGAATCACCTAGTTCCCATTGCGTGCTGGCTATCAGCCAAGTGTCGTCAGAATCAAAACGCGCAAGGCGCTTGTTTAATGCGCGTAATTGCTTTGTCGCAATATGCTTTTTTGTGACATCACGCGAAAGCAATTGCGCGTGCCAAAGTAGGGTGCGTGATTCGTAGGGTCGAATACGAAGCGACTCCCGCACGAGCGCTATGGCCGCGTCATAGTTGTGCGCTCGTTCGGCAATTGTTGCCCTAGCTTCCAAAATTTCTGGATTGCCAGGGCTAAGTTGAGCCGCCGCTTCTATCAGTGCGTTTTTTTTGAGCTGATACGCCTTGCCATTATAAAATTCAGCACGTTTAAGCGCGTACTCAAAATCCGTCGGCACCATGGCTAGGTATCGCTGCAAATCATCCCACTGCTTACCACGCAGCTGAGTTTGTTCGGTAGCAGCATCTTTTCCCGACAGTTGCTGACGTAGCGCACCGATGGCGTCTATCCGATGCTGCAAACACATCGCACTTGCCGGGCCGGCAGCGATGATTTGATCGAGCTGCGCAATATTGGCGCGCAATTGTTCTGGGGAACGATCCTTATTGGGCTTGACCAGGCGCAACAAACAGTCGATATGGCTCTCAACGATTTTTACGTTGTAGCCTGACAGGCTAGAACGCTGCGCGCGTTGGCGCAGCGCCTCGAGTGCGCGCAGGGATCCGCCCCACTTGGGCTGCAGGTTGTTTGCAATTGCCAGCCAAATGTTTGGATGCGTATTACAGGCTTCGTTCGAGTGGTCACCGCACGCGTCGGCTGTGGCAATGGCCTGTTCCTGTATCGTTTGCGCGGACAAATGTTCGGGCAGGGTAAAACGCGCCAGCCGAACCTGCAGCAAGTGCGCAGCGCGCGAACTCGGCGCTTTGCGAAGCGCCCACGCGACATCTACTTGGCTAAGTTCCAACAAGCGCGCCATCTCGGCAAATTGGCTGGGTTGCGTTTCATAAGCGGACTTCTCACCGCGTGCTAGCCACGCGCGCTCCAGCAAATGGTTTGCGCGCGCTAACCTGGGTGCAAAGGCATTGGGTTCATGCGCAACCCAACCATCAAATGCGGGCGTAAATTTCGGCTCCACAATTGCAAATGCCCTGTCCAAACGCAGGAAAGCGGCGTCTTCCTGAGCACTACCCAAGCTTAGACGTAGGCGCAACTCATCAAACTGTTCTGTACTCAGTGCATGCAAAACCGTACGAATATCATTTTGCGCCGCCTTTTCATTGGGGCGTTCGCGCCAACACAGCGGTTCTGCGGGTGCTTTCATGGCAAAGTGCTGCACGCCACCCAACAATCCCAAAACTGCCAACGCACCCAGCCATAGGGTGGAGCGACGCATTTGCATTACGCTTTGCAACATGAACTATTCCTTCCAAACTTTTCATACCAGTTCCGGGAGGATAGCCGTATGCAAAGGCAATTGCCGTCAAAAGCGATTTTGCCCGCGATGTTGCAACTGCCTAAAACCCACAATCCCCGCTCAATATTTCCGGCGCAGTCAATACCGAAACCGCCGCCTGCGTCTTATTAAGCTCATAGCGATGCAAATAGCTGCAGTTCGCAAAAAGCCGGGATAATTCTGGTGAGCCCTTTGCCGCAATCACTTGATCCAAACTTAGCCAACACACAATCACGGTGCCGAGTGCATCCAAAAACACGCCGGCGTTTGCCAGCGCCGCTTGTGCTTGCCCGGCTTTCAACTTTGCGCCCAAAGCGAGCGCCGCCTGCGCCAACTGGGTGCCAAATTCGAGTGCGGACGGAGCAAACTGCGCCACCGCCGGGACTTTTGCGGCTGCTTGTGCGGTCACCGCGATGCGTGTTAACAACAAAACTAGGGCGGCACCATCATCGGCAATCACTTTACGTGCTAGCAAATCCAGCGCTTGAATGCCGTGCGTGCCTTCGTGAATCGGGTTCAAGCGGTTGTCGCGATACAGTTTTTCCAGCAAATAATCCTGCGTATAGCCTGCACCACCCAATACCTGAATCGCTAAATCATTCGCTTCCAGCGCGTATTTTGCCGGCCAGGACTTCACCATCGGCGTCAGCAAGCTCAGTAATTTCGCTGCTTTTGCATCACCGGAATGTGCCTGATCGCTCAAATTTGCCGCGTACAAACACAATGCCAGCGCGCCTTCGCTCTGCGCGCGCGCTTGCAGCAGCATGCGCCGCACGTCCATGTGCTCGATGATCGGAATTTGTGGTGCATTCGGGTCAGCATTGCCCCAGTGACGGCCCTGTGTGCGGGTACGGGCGTATTCGAGCGCCAATTCATAGCCGCGCCAACCCATGGCGGCGGCACCCACGCCGACGGCAATCCGCGCCTCATTCATCATCTGAAACATCTGCGCCATGCCCTGGCCAGCGCTGGCACCGGTGATTGCACCGAGCAACTCACCCACGCAGACGCCACCGTCGCCAAAATTTAGTGCGCCGTTGACGGTGCCGCGATAGCCCATTTTGTGATTTAAGCCCGACAGGCGCACGTGATTGTCCGCATCTGGCTTGTCGGCGCCAGCCAAATAGCGCGGCACAATAAATAAGCTTAAGCCCTTGGTGCCCGCCGCAGCGCCCTCGATGCGCGCTAGCACCATATGGATAATGTTATCGCTCAACTCGTGCTCAGCGCCGCTAATCCACATTTTGCTGCCGGCAATGGCATAACGGCCATCCGCCAATAGCGTGGCACGTGTGCGCGCATCGCCGACGCTGGAGCCTGCATGTGGCTCGCTCAAACACATCGTGCCAAAGCATTTGCCAGTGACCATGTTCGGCAAAAAGCGCGCTTTTTGTGCGTCACTGCCAAAGGTGCGAATCAAATTGGCCGCGCCCTGAGTCAACAGCACATAGCCATAAATCGGCGCATCAAAGCGGTTCAAAATAGCCGCAACCGCCGTGTGAATCACATAGGGCAGGGCGGTACCGCCTTCGGCCAACGGCGCGGATGTGGCAAAAATCCCCGATTGCGCCAGGGCACTCAGCGCGTCTTTCAACACCGCAGGCGCTTGCACTTTGCCCTCGACAATCTGGGGCGCCCGCTGATCCAACACATGCGAAATCGGTGCCATCGCGACCCGCCCAAGCTGCTCGGACAGCTCCAAAAGCTGATCGATCAAGCCGCGATCTAGGTGGCTAAAGCGCGGCTGAGTCAGGTCAATTTTTAGCCAGGAAAAGAGCGCGAATTGGAGGGTGTTTAAGAACATGGCTTTCGAATAGTGTAGCGAGCTGAATAGTACCGTCCGTTAGTAGCCGGTCGTCATTCCCGCGCAGGCGGGAATCCAGTGACATTAGAACGTAGATTTAATCATTGCGCAGGTTGAAAAGTCCCTGGATTCCCGCCTACGCGGGAATGACAATTTGAAAGTTCTGGCGACTGCCTCTAGCTCAGATTAGCTATTTTCGCACTACTTCTCATAAACCGGGAAATGCTTGCATTGCAAAGTCACGTTTTCCTTGACCCCAGCAATGACTTTTTCGTCGCTTGGATTATCCAAAATATCGGCAATCCAATGTGCTAAGGCCACCGCGTCCGGTTCTTTGTAGCCGCGTGTGGTGATCGCAGGCGTGCCGATGCGCAGGCCTGAGGTAATCGCGGGCGGGCGTGGGTCGTTGGGAACTGCATTTTTATTGACGGTGATGTGGGCGCGGCCGAGTGCTTCTTCGGCGTCTTTACCGGTCACTTCTTTGCCCACCATGCTGAGCAAAAACAGATGGTTTTTGGTGCCACCAGAGACAATTTTAAAGCCGCGTTTGACCAATACATCGGCCATTGCTTGCGCGTTTTTAACCACCTGCGCTTGATAGCTTGTGAACTCGGGTTCAAGCGCTTCTAAAAATGCCACCGCTTTCGCCGCAATCACGTGCATCAGCGGCCCGCCTTGAGTGCCGGGGAAAACCATCGATTGGAATTTCTTTTCAATATCTGGGTTGGACTTGCAAATAATAAAGCCACCGCGGGGGCCGCGCAGGGTTTTATGCGTGGTCGAGGTCACCACGTCCGCAAACGGTACCGGGCTTGGGTAAACACCCGCCGCCACTAAACCCGCTACATGCGCCATATCAACGAAGAAATACGCGCCGATGCTTTTCGCAATCTTGGCCAAGCGTTCCCAATCAATGACTTGCGAATAAGCGGAAAAACCCGCGACCAGCATTTTCGGCTTGTGTTCAAGCGCTAAACGCTCGACTTGTTCGTAATCGAGCAATTCGTTCGCGTCCAAACCATACTGCACTGCGTTGAAAATTTTGCCGGAAAAATTGACTTTGGCCCCGTGCGTTAAATGCCCGCCGTGCGCCAGGCTCATCCCTAAAATGGTGTCTCCGGGTTTCAGTAGCGCCAAATACACTGCAGCATTGGCTTGCGAACCCGAATGCGGCTGCACGTTGGCATAGTCAGCACCAAAAAGCTTTTTTAAGCGCTCAATCGCCAAACGCTCAGCGATATCGACGTATTCACAACCGCCGTAATAGCGCTTGCCCGGGTAGCCTTCGGCATACTTATTCGTCATTTGCGAACCCTGCGCCGCCATCACGCGCGGGCTGGCGTAATTTTCCGAGGCTATCAGCTCGACGTGGTCTTCCTGGCGTTGATCTTCCGCCGCAATCGCTGCGGCCAATTCAGGATCGTAGCCTGCGATGGTCATGGTTTTGGCAAACATTGGAATTAGCCTGGATTAAATGGAAGTCGTCAAGAATAGCAGCGTTAATGGTGAAATTTTCCTCAGGATTTTTTGTATCGCTGCGAAAAACCAAAGCTTCAGCCAACAAAACATTGGGTCTGTGACGCGCTAATGACTGGACATTTTTCCGTATGAGTCGGAAACTCCCTGAGTTACCTTTGTTTTACAATCAACCACACTGGAGTTTGGCATGCGTCAAATAACGAAAAATAAGCTTTGTCTCGCAGTTTTGGCAGTTTTGGCCTCAACAAATGTGTTGGCTGTTTCCAGCCTTGAGTACAACAGCGGTCTGCAGTTCAATTTTTCCAACCCGGGCGCCCGCAGCTTAGGTATGGGCGGCGCGTATTTGGGCTTTTCCGATGACGCCACCGCCGCCTACACCAATCCCGCAGGTCTGACGGTGTTGAGTCAACCGGAAATTGCCTTAGAAATGCGCGCAACTTATTACAACACGCCCTTTGTGGCGGGCGGCAGCGCTATCAATAACACCGTGTTCGAAAGCGAGTCCAAGAGCAATACCGTCAATCCAAGCTATTTTGCTTACGTAATGCCGGGCGATGGCTGGGCACTAGCCCTGTATCGCAATGTCGAGCTAGATTTTGAAAACACCTTCGTTAAGGCGCAAATTCCGATCAACTTTCCCGGCACGCCTGCGGGTCGATTTATCCGCAATGCGGCTTCGACAATTGAAGCCGAAAGCGTCAACTACGGGCTTTCCGGCGCTTATGAATTCAGTGATAACTTCTCCGTCGGCGTGAGCGCGGTTTACACCTCGTTTGAATTGGCTGCAGGTTCCTTGCGCGCTGAAGATGGGCAACCAGTTTTCGCACAAACCGAACTTGCGGATTCAGGATCGGCAACGTACACGATCGGCGCACTTTACAAATTCGACGACAAGCTCAGCATTGGCGCCGCCTATCGACGCGGCGCCGAATTTGATACAAAAATCGAAGCCGCAGGTACGGGCACGAATGTGGAGCGTCGGGTGGGATCCTTCAATATCCCGCATCAGTTTGGCGTTGGCGTGGCCTATCGGGCGACCGATAACTTTGCGATTGGCTTTGATGCGCACTATGTTGATTACACGACGCTAAGCGACGATCCATTGCGTGTTGAATTAGACAGTAAGGTGGAGTTTGATTCCGCCGTCGAGCTGCGATTGGGGGCAGAGTATGTGTTTTCAGATTTCAACACGCCGTTTACTGTGCGTGCCGGCGTCTGGCGCGATCCAGATCACCGCTTTGCGTTTCAGGGCACACCCACCACCGAAGCTCAGTTCGTTGATTCGATTTTGTTTCCATCGGGGGACTCAGAAATGCACTACACCGTCGGCTTAGGTTGGGCGTTTGAACGCATCCAAATCGACGCGGGTGCGGATTTTTCCGATCCAATCAAAACCTACTCGATTTCAGGCGTGGTGCGTTTCTAAAGCCGCCAATGAATGCATTAAGTACTGGGCCCAGCACAAATGATGTGCATCCACAGCTCGCAAAAGACTCCATTACCGTTTGCCAGTGGCGTTTGAGCGAGTTGCGTTTAATCAATGATTTGCGATTTACCTGGCTGATTTTGGTGCCGCAGCGGCCAAACGTTGCCGAGTGGTTTGAGCTGAGTGAACAAGACCAGCAGATTTTGCATGAAGAAACGATGCGCGCCGCCAGCGTGCTGAAAGCGCAAACCCACTGCACCAAAATCAATATCGGTGCGCTCGGCAATGTGGTGCGCCAGTTACATGTCCATGTGATTGCCCGAGTTGAAGGCGATGCTTGCTGGCCGCGCCCGGTGTGGGGCAGTGTGATGGAGTCGATGAGCGAATACGCCTTGGCGACGCGTTTGGCTGAGGTGCGTGGTTGGTTTGCGTGAAATAGTTGATCACGCGCACTTGCAACTGATTTTGGGCGCGTGCCTTTGCATTTTTGTGTTCGGTCGCTGAAACGAATGTTCGTCATCCCCGAATGCTTCAGTCGTCATCCCCGAATGCTTTAGTCGTCATCCCCGAATACTTTAGTCGGGGATCCATCAAAGACCGTTCGTAAATCACAACTAAAAAAAGTAAACGAACTGGATTCCCGCCAAAAGCATGCGGGAATGACGAACTTAGAGTACTGCGGGCCGCTGAGTTTGGATTCCCGCCAAAAGCATGCGGGAATGACGAACTTACAGCACTGCGGGCCGCTGAGTTTGGGCTAGTGCCCTTGCGCTGTTAAGCTCGCGCGCTCGAACTTTATTGGATCAGATGCATGAGTATCAAACCCGACCGCTGGATCCGCCAGATGGCGCAAACGCAAGGCATGATTGAGCCGTTTATTCCTGGCCAAGTGCGCGAACATGAGGGCAAACGCATCATTTCTTATGGCACCTCAAGCTACGGCTACGATGTGCGCTGCGCTGCTGAATTTAAAGTCTTCACAAATATCAATAGCGTCATCGTCGATCCCAAAAACTTCGACCCGGCGTCGTTTGTGGACATTAAATCTGACGTCTGCATTATTCCACCGAATTCATTCGCGCTAGCGCGCACCGTCGAGTACTTCCGCATTCCGCGCCGGGTATTGACGATTTGTTTGGGTAAAAGTACCTATGCCCGCTGCGGGATTATTGTCAATGTCACGCCGCTGGAGCCGGAGTGGGAAGGGCATGTAACACTCGAGTTTTCCAACACCACGCCGTTGCCAGCAAAAATTTATGCGAATGAAGGTGTGGCGCAATTTTTGTTTTTAGAGTCTGATGAAGAATGCGAAACCAGCTACAAGGATCGTGGCGGCAAGTATCAGGGCCAGCGCGGTGTGACTTTGCCCAAGACTTGATTAGCAATCTGTCGCTCGCTCGATCCCCGTTTGGATTGCTTCACTGCGTTCGCAATGACGAAAAATCCATAGTTCTGCTAAGTCGAAGGCATTGTGGCTGCCGGTGGCTGCATAAGCTGCTGCACAAAGCCCTCAAAACCCGTCAGCAAATCGTCAAATGCGGCATTTGCGCCCTCCAACTGCATCAATGCCGCACAAGTGGCCTCAAATGTGGATAACTGATCCACACGCTGCGCTTTGCGAATATGGTATTTTGATGCTGGGATTTCATTGAGCTGTAGACGTGGCAATTGTTGTAGTAGCGGGTTCAAATACAGCATTTTTCGGCTTTTGCGCCAACTGCCATCAATGACTACAAGGCGCAATTTCGCCGGGTCGGCGATGTATTGCGGCGTAAAATTCGTGCGTGCGCCAGTGGTTTGAGCAGCATCGTGCGGTAGTTCAGGGTAGAGCAAGATCGGCAGCTTTTGCGCTTGCGCTGTAGTGTTTGCCAGCCAAGGTGCGGTTAATAGTTCCTGCAGTCTGAGCGGTGCAAAGCTTTCGCCGACTTCGATTCGGCTGTTGCTTAGGCTCAAACACAATAAGCGCGCGCTGCCTTTGGCGTGGTGGACTTCCATCGGGTGCTGCAAAATCAGCACTTCTGAGGCAGCTGATGTTGGGCGAATCCAGTGGCAAATGCAGGCGGTTTGGGCGCGCTGACATCTGCTGCAGCTCAGTCTTTTCGCGGATATGGTTTCAAAGCTTGTCACAGTTCCATTCCCGCTAATGCGCCGTAAAATGTAAGCTTAGCCAAAGTTCAATTCAAGAAGCGCGCGCATGCCTGACGTAAATATAGACGCCAAAGTGTCGGATACTAACGCCCTAGATGCTGCGCATGCGGTTGAGGACAAACTCATCACCCCAAAAATGTACGCGCCCAGCGAATACTCGCAGGCATCACATATTGGTGGGCGCGATGCCTTCGCCGGGATTGTCGGGCGAAATGTCTCGGATTATTTGATGCAAAGCGCGCAACGCCACCACATGCAGCTTTCGCAAATGGCGGACAACAAGGCGAGCATGCTGATCACCGTTAGCTCATTGGTGTTGACCGTATCAATCAGCCGTTTGAACGACCCGGAGCTGCGTCTGAGCATCATTGTCCTGACCAGCTTCACGTTGGCCGCCCTGCTAATGGCTATTTTGGCGGTGCTGCCGAAGTATCGGCCACTAAGATTGACCGACACCAGCAAGCTGCCCACTTTTTTTAATCCGATTTTTTTTGCGCACTTTTCCGAGTTACCGCGCGAGCAATTTTTCGATTTGCTAGGTAAAACCCTACGCCATGATGCCGGTGTTTACGAGGTATTGGCGAACGATCTATACAGTATCGGGCTTTATCTGGCGCGACATAAATATCGCTATTTACGTTTTGCCTATTTGTTTTTTCTGAGTGGCTTCATTTCTGCCACCGCGATCCAAGTGTATAAAATGTTCGGCCACAGCGGCTAACGTGCGATAACAGCGAAGTGAAAATACGTCCAAGTTAAAAATCTAAGGAAACCCCGTGGCAAAAATTGTTGTTCATTCCGATAGCGCGCCAAAGGCGATTGGCACCTACAGCCAAGCGATCAAAGTTGGCCGTACGGTTTATCTGTCCGGCCAAGTGCCGCTCAACCCGGCAACGCAGCTGCTGGTTAGCGATGACATCGAAGCGGAAGTGCGGCAAGTCTTTGAAAATCTTAAAGCGGTGGCGACAGCGGCCGGCGGCTCGCTCAGTGATTTAGTACGGATTGGCGTTTATCTGACCGATTTGGCGCATTTCCCGAAGCTCAATGAAGTGATGAGTGAATACGTGCCCCAGCCCTACCCAGCGCGCTCGACGATCCAGGTTTCCGGCTTGCCGCGTGGCGCGCGGGTTGAGGTGGACGGTGTGCTGGTGATTATCTAGTGCCGGGCGGAACCGCTTAGTTACTCGCGATAAAATGCCGGCGCTCGCAGCACCAAAATCGCCTGCCGTGCCTGCTGTGCCTGCCACTGGCGCGACGCTGGCCGCGTCGGATCGCCCGGTACAATTTTTGCCGGGTGTGGGGCCTAAATTAGCAACGCTTTTGACCAACAAACTGGGTTTGAGCGTTTTAAGCGATCTCTGGTTTCACCTGCCGTTGCATTACGAAGACCGCACCCGCTTGACGCCGATCGGCGCGGCGCAGCCAGGCTCGGCGTGCGTGTTTGAGGGCGTCATTGAGCACGCTGAAGTAAGCTTTCGTGGCCGCCGCACGCTGCTCGCAGAATTACGCGATGCAACCGGCAGGCTCCGCTTGCGGTTTTTCTATTTTCAAATGGCGCAAGTGGAAAAGCTTAACGCCCGCCCGCGCGTGCGGGTGTTTGGCGAAGCGCGCGAAACTGCGCTGGGCTTTGAGATTGTGCATCCAAAGCTGACTTATTTGAGCGAAGAGTCGCCGCCACCGATGGCGGAGGCATTGACGCCGGTGTATCCGAAGTGCGATGGCGTCACTGCGGATCGAATCGCCGCCGCCGTGCGCGCGGCGATTACTGAGCTGCCTGAAAGTGCGGCGCTAGAGCTCATCCCGCAAGAGATTTTGAGTGCGCTCAAGTGGCCAGCGCTGAAGCCCGCATTGAGCTATGTACACGCGCCGCCACCCGATGCCGATACCGCCGCATTGGAGGAACACCGGCACCCATCGCAGCGCCGCTTGGCGGGCGAGGAGCTGCTGGCGCATCAGCTTTCCATGCAGCTCAAACGCAATCGCCTAAAAAGCGAGCGCGCGCCGGTGCTGAGTGGCGGCGCAAGCTTGGTCAAGCAGCTGCTCGCGAATTTAGGGTTTGAGCTAACTGCCGCGCAAAAGCGCGTGTGCAAAGAAATTTTCGCTGATCTAAAACGCGCGCAGCCCATGCTGCGCTTGGTTCAGGGCGATGTGGGTTCCGGTAAAACCATTGTCGCCGCAATCGCCGCCTGCGCCGCAATCGCCTGCAAAACCCAAGTTGCGCTGGTCGCACCGACTGAGCTGTTAGCCGAGCAGCACTTTCGCAATTTTAGCCGCTGGTTCACGCCCCTGGGGATCGAGCCAGTGTGGCTGGCCGGCAAAGTGCAGGGCAAAGCCCGAGCCAAGGCGCTGGCCGCGATTGCGGATGGCGCAAGCATTGTCATTGGCACGCACGCACTGATGAGTGCGGCCGTGCAGTTCAAAAACTTGAGCCTGTGCGTGATCGACGAACAACACCGTTTTGGTGTGCATCAGCGTTTGGAGCTGCGCCAAAAAGGCGCGCAAAGCTCGAACAATGCCGGCGCGCACGTGCCACACCAATTGGTGATGACCGCGACACCGATTCCACGCACGCTGGCGATGGTGGGCTATGCCGACTTGGATATCTCAGTCATCGACGAACTACCGCCAGGGCGTAAACCAATTCAAACCGTGGTGGTTAGTGTCGAGCGGCGTTTGGAGCTGATCGAACGCATCCGCAGCGCCTGTGCCCAAGGTAGGCAAGCGTATTGGGTGTGCACCTTGATTGAAGAATCAGATTTATTGGAAGCCCAGGCCGCGCAAGCGGCGGCTGAGTTGTTAATTGCGGCCTTGCCCGAGCTGCGCATCGGTTTGGTGCATGGGCGGCTGAAAGCCAAGGAAAAAGATGCGGTAATGCAGCAGTTTGCGAAAGCGGAACTGGACGTTTTAGTCGCCACCACGGTCATTGAAGTCGGTGTCGATGTACCGAACGCCAGCCTGATGCTGATCGAAAATGCCGAGCGTTTAGGCCTATCGCAGCTGCACCAATTGCGCGGGCGGGTAGGGCGCGGCTCCGCGCAAAGCAGTTGCGTGTTGATGTATCAAGCGCCGCTGTCGTACACGGCGAAACAGCGCCTGGCGATCTTGCGCACCAGCAACGACGGCTTCGTGATCGCCGAGCGCGATTTGGAACTGCGCGGCGCTGGCGAGCTGCTCGGCACCAAACAAACCGGCGACGTACGCTTTCGTATCGCGGATTTGCAGCGCGATATCGACTTGCTGGAAGCGGTCGCGGAAATTACGCCCGAGTTTGCTGAGCGCTATCCGCAGCAGTCAGCGGCATTAGTTCGGCGCTGGATTGGTGCGGCGGAGCGGTATGCGCAGGCTTGATTGGGTTGGCAATGCGTGGCTGATCGAAAAGTGCCGAAAAACAATTCAATTGGCCTATTCATCTTAGTCCTCGCGCTTTGGATTGGCGCGCGACGGGACTGGCTTGGCTGTTGCGAATCAGCGCAACCAAGTTAAATCTTCTGGCGCATGCCAGCTTTCACCCAAGACAAAACGTGGAATGGCGTAAACGGAAGTATCTGCGCGAATCAACGCAGGCTCCGTCGTGAACGCTGCGATCGTGCCATGTTCATGCGCGAAGGCTGGAAAATATTCGTCGTGCAAATAACGGCTGACGTGGCCAAAGGGATAAGCAAATAGCGCCTGTCCTTTGCTCACGCCCGGATTAGGCGCAATGAACTCAATCAGTTCGCGTGCTTTGCGAATTTGCCAATGCGCATCGTCATAACAATCAATTTGACTAAAGTCGCCGCGCACATTGGCGCGCTGCTTCACCGAACTCGCCGAGCCGCTCAAATGATCATAAGAATGGCTGGCAATATGAAATAAGCCCGAAGCGATGGCGGGCTGCCACCAGCGGTCGCTCATCCACGGGTAGCCCAACATTTCCTTTTCCTGAATTTCCGCGCGTGCCAGCGGCGCGGCGATGACAAAGCTGGTGGCGTGTGCACTGAAATCTGACCCAAGCCGTGTTGCCCGCGCGTTCGCATCCCGCAAAATTCGTGCAAATGAAGGCTGCGCGCCATGCGTCGGGTGCAGCACATCAACAAAATCCATATCTTGACCATCATCAAAGCTCAGCACGCATGCTTTTTCGGGCAATTCATGCAGGCGCCGTTCCCGCAGCTTTTGCGCCAATGTAATGGCTGACAAAATAGTGAAGCGCGCCGTCATTAGGCGCTCCAGCACTTCCGGCAGGACTAGATAATCTTTTGGATTGCCGGAATGAAAGCATAGCGTGGCGAGTGTGGGCATTTAGAAGGGGCCTAAGGCGTGGACTTCGTCGATAAGGGCATCAGCGTCAGGGGGAATATCACCAAGCCAACGTACGATCAATCGGGGATGGCGCGTAGTCTGAAAATTCGTACGTAGGTCTACGTTTAGTGCACGTCTATCGCCAACATAACCAAAAACAGCTTCGCGGTCGTTTAGGAAATTACATGAACGATCAAGCATCCAGTGGGCGATGCCACCCAAGTCTTGAATTGCCTGTCGCATTGGCGCTTCAAGCCTACGATATGCCCGCGAATCAACACACATGCCCCCTCCTAAGTAGTAACGACTCTCACGGGTGTGATGTACATAGCCAAGTACAACCGATGCTTCATGATGGATAAGGCTACAAATAAAATGAATTGGGAACGTTGGCGGCGACGAATTAAAGCTTCGCTCAAAAAGATCGCCGATTGCCGAACCGAGGTCACTGCCATCGAATCGAACAAGATTCAAAATTGCAGATGTGTCGCCTAGTGGTTCTAGGCACTTGGCCTGATGTTTGACTATTGTCATTATTTTCCCAAAATCAAAAGATAAAGGCTTTCTTAGAGTGAAAAATTAATTTTTTATAACTAATTTTTCAGCGACAAAAAAATAGAAGGATTTCTATTATAAAATGGGTTGACAATATTAACAAATACTGTCGCCTCAGTACTTCAAGTCGCAATTTTAATTAAATAGTCGAAAAGGAATTCGAATGACATCACGTGTTGTGGTTCTGTTTTTTATGTTCTTGTTCAGCCTGAACATATTTGCCCAGGATGCCTTTGAACCGGACGATCTACCTAGCCTTCAAAGCCCTGGGCTTTACAACTACGTGCCTCAACAGCACAACTTTCACACAATCGGCGATACGGATTGGGCGATTAGTTGGATGGGTGCGAACATACGCGGCGCGGCTGTTTTCAGAGCTGTCAACGCTACCAGCATCAATAAATGGCATGCCGAGCTTTACTACTCTGAAGATGGTTCGTATACGCGAGTTTTGGCGGCGCAAGGCGACTTCGGCGCGCAAACCTTGACATTGAACAGTGAAACCCTACCTACTGCCGGGCGTTTATTTTGGGTAAAAGTGACCGCAATTGATCCAAATTTTATCGGCCCGAGTACCGTCTACACCATGGAAGCCCAAGCTTTAGGGCCTTTAATCGATGCGGACGCATATGAACCAGATGATCAACCCAGCCTTCAAAGCTCTGGGCTTTACAACTACGTGCCTCAACAGCACAACTTTCACACAATCGGCGATACGGATTGGGCAATTAGTTGGATGGGTGCGAACATACGCGGCGCGGCTGTTTTCAGAGCTGTCAACGCTACCAGCATCAATAAATGGCACGCCGAGCTTTACTACTCTGAAGATGGTTCGCATACGCGAGTTTTGGCGGCGCAAGGCGACTTCGGCGCGCAAACTTTGACGTTGAACAGCGAAACTTTGCTCACAGCCGGACGGCTATTCTGGGTAAAAGTGACCGCAATTGATCCAAATTTCATTGGCCCAAACACCCCTTACACCATGGAAGCACGGATTGTCGGAACGCTCGGCCTCTGTACCCCAACCCTAAACGCACCAGCGACAATCAACACGACAAGTTTGCCGTTGACGTGGAGCAACGCCACCGGTTGCCCAACCCCCGCAAGCTACGAACTCCGCTACGGCACCAGCACAACCGGCCCGTGGACAACCGTAATTCCACCGGGAACCGCCAACAGCATTACCGTTACCCTACCCGGTAGCGGAACCTACTACAGCAATATCCGCGCCTGCATCGCGGCCAATTGCAGTGCTTATTCGGCGAATGTGCAAACGCTGGTGGCGAGTGTGCCGCTACCGCCGCAACTTTTCCCAGCCGCAAGCGCACCGCCAACTTCCGCAGAGATCGCCGCCAGCTCAAAAGTCGGCAGCTTAGATGGCTCATTACGTGTCGGCGAATCAGGAGCGGTGAATTTTTCAGTGGGTTTTGTGACCGCACCCGGCAAAGGTGGTTTAGTACCTGAAATGGGGCTGGCTTACAGCGGCGATACGTCTTTGGGCGTTGCTGGCATTGGCTTTAACTTGACCGGCTTATCAGCAGTTTCGCGCTGCCGCAAAACTATTGAAGCGGGTGACGGCCCAGGTCCGCATCCGCAGGTGAACTTCGATACAAATGCAAGTAATGATGCGTTTTGCTTAGATGGCCAACGCTTACTTCAAGTTGCAACCGGAACGCAATCGATTGATGGCACGAGCTACCCATACACTGAGTTCCGTACCGAGATTGAGACTTTTCAGCGGGTGCGTGCTTATGCCTCGCCCGCAGCGGCAACAGGCGAGCAGTTAGTTTACGGCCCGCTGTTTTGGCGCGTTGATGCCAAAGATGGCTCGATTCGCGACTATGGTCGTGGCTATTCGGATTTGGTGACGAATGCGGCAGTTTATGCGAATGACGGACAGTTGTTATTTCAAATAGATCCTTCCACTGGCTTAAAAATCCCGCGACGATTACTAAGCGATACGCGCCAACATATTGCTACCTGGGCGCTTAGCGCGACTGCTGATCGACTGGGCTCGCGTGTACGCTATCGCTACGACACCGGCTACACCGCGGTATCTGTCAACCTACTTGTCGCATTTTCTGCTTATTTTGCATTGCTAACCTGACCACTTTCCCACAGCTTCCCTCCTCCTAGGGCTAGATCGAATAGCCCGTCGTCGGCGACTGCGTCGACTGTGGAAAAGTGGACA
>JANNYA010000190.1:0-22341 GCA_031409855.1 Rhodanobacteraceae bacterium
TGACCGACGACCTGGGGCGCTGCCCCAGGCTGGTATAGATTGCGCCTGTGGCGCAAAAACCGGTATTTCAGAAGTAGCCGTGCAACCGGCTCTAAAGCGCCATCGGCGCGCCCCATATCAGCCTGGGGCAGCGCCCCAGGAAAGTTCAGACAAAGAATATTGAGGGCTGAAAGCCCGACCTATCGCTATCAAGATTGATGTTGCCCGAAAGCGCATCGATAGGGCTTTCAGCCCTTCGACTTTTCTTGACCGACGACCTGGGGACTTAAATTTGGTTCGTTTCCCTGTGCTTTAGTCTAAGCAAACGATCAATAAGCAATCGTGACGCTTTTTGCCTCGGTAAAAAAGCGCATTGCATCCAGCCCACCTTCGCGCCCTAAGCCGGAGCTTTTTACGCCGCCAAAGGGCACGCGTAAGTCGCGCTGCATCCAGGTGTTAACCCACACCAAGCCCGTGTCCAATTGCGCCGCCATGCGATGCGCGCGTTTAACATCGTTGGTAAACAGCGCGGTCGCCAGCCCATAAATAGTGCTGTTCGCCATCAGTAGTGCCGAGGCTTCATTGTCAAAAGGAATCAGCGTGGCAAAGGGGCCGAAAATTTCTTCCTGATTGGTGGCGCATTCGCTGGGTAATTGATCGAATGCCGTGGGCCCCAGAAAATAGCCGTCGGCACAGCGCCCTTCAAGGCGCACACGTTCGCTGCCGATCAGCAAGCGCCCACCTTCCTCATGCGCACGCGCGATTGCGCCCAAGACTTTGTTCAAATGCGGCGCCGAAACCAGCGCACCAAAGCGTGTGCTTTCCAAGGCCGGGTCGGCTGGAATCAGCTTTGCCGCCTCCGCTAAAAATGCCTCACGAAATTTTGGCATTAACGATTTTTCGACAAAAATACGCGAACCACACAGGCAAATTTGCCCCTGATTGCTAAATGCGGCGCGCACCGATTCCCGCACTGCCAGCTCAAAGTCGGCGTCGGCGAACACGATTGTGGCGTTTTTGCCGCCCATCTCCAACGAAAGCTTCTTGAATTGTGCCGCCGTGGCTTGCGCGATGGCGCTTCCGGTTACGGTACTGCCGGTAAAGCTGACGCCTTTGA
The DNA here is from genome assembly GCA_031409855.1 of Rhodanobacteraceae bacterium. Classification (GTDB taxonomy): domain Bacteria; phylum Pseudomonadota; class Gammaproteobacteria; order Xanthomonadales; family SZUA-5; genus JANNYA01. The sequence continues at coordinate 1,097 of JANNYA010000190.1, forward strand.
TCGCGCGCGCGGTTACCAGTGCCGCAGCGATGCCAACGCCGGTGCCGTGCACAATATTCAGCACGCCCGCAGGCAAACCAATATCGTGCGCAACTTGCGCCAATAAATACCCGGTCAAGGGCGTGACTTCCGAAGGCTTCGCCACCACGCAATTACCAAACGCCAGCGCGGGCGCAATTTTCCAGCTCAGTAAATAAATCGGCAAATTCCAAGGGCTGATGCACACCACCGGCCCCAGCGGCTGGCGCAAGGTGTAGTGCAAACCCACGCCGTGCTGTTCATGCGCCTCCGATGCATAAAGCTCGGCGGCGTTGGCAAAAAAGCGAAAATTGCTGATCGCGCGTGGAATGTCGATGCTGCGCGCCGCGTAGATCGGCTTGCCAGAATCCAAACTCTCAGCCTGTGCAAATTCCTCTAACCGCGCCTCGATTGCCTCCGCAATTTTGCGCAACCACGTCGCACGCTCGGCGGGCGCAAGCTTGCCCCAAGTTAATTGCGCGCGTACCGCAGCGGCTACCGCACGCGCCGCATCGTTGCTGTTGCCATCGCTCAAACTACCGTAAATCGCACCGGTCGCCGGTTCGATTAAGGGCAGGGTGCGTGCGCTGCTGGCAGCACAGAATTCGCCGTCGATGTAGTGTGTTAGCTCACGCATGCTTAGCTCCTTGAATAGTCAGGCTGCACACTGCGCCGCACGAACTCCGGCACCGGCGTACTTAGCCCAGTTTGCGGATTCGTCCACACCAAAACCGACTTGCCTATGGCGTAAATCGTCGCATCGGCATCGGTGGCTAGCGTGTGATGCAGGCTCAAACTGGAATTGCCCAGCCGATCTAAGCTCAAGCGCACGATCACATTGGCGGGATGCACCAGCGGCTTTTTGTAGTCTAATTCGATCCGCGCAATCACAGGTTCTGCAGTTTCCGAGCGCCACGGCCCGTGCAATGAGCGAAACCAGGCAATCCGCGCCTCCTCACACAGCGTCAAGTATTCACTGTTGTTGACGTGCTGATAGCTGTCCATATCGCGCCAGCGCAACGCAATCGTGTGGCTGAAAAATGGCGCGGGTAGGATTGGGTCTGGCATGGCGGCGCGCTTTTGGAGGTGTGGGCAAAGGTAGCGGGAACTGGGGCTAAGTCAAATGATTCATTGCCGGAGAAATCCGGCCGAAAGTAATACCGAAGAAAGTAGTCGCACCAAGCTCGCCACATTGCTGCACTCCCCGCGCGCACTCCAAAGCTAATTTATTGACCAACGGGCCTAAAAAAATGAGCGCTCAACGCTGGCGGCGGCCGGCCGACCAACTAGTCGCTATTTTCCGGATTATGTTCCTCAAACCATTTTTGCACTTGCTGATACCAAAACACGGAATTTTGTGGTTTGAGTACCCAGTGATTTTCGTTCGGGTAATACAGCAGCCGACTTGGCACGCCTTTCATCAATAGCGTTTGATAGAGTTCAATGCCGTGATTGACCGGCACACGCATATCGGTTTGACCGTGTACCACGAGCGTGGGTGTGGCGAAATTGGCGGCACCTAAGTGCGGTGAATTGCGTTCTAGTACCGTGCGGTTATCGCCCTCCCAAAAGCCGCCAAAGCGCGGGCGCTCAACGCTAAAATCAGCACCTATTTGGGTGTAAAGGTTGTAAACCGCAGCGTGGGCAACAAGCGCTTTAAAGGGGTGTTTGCGGCCCAGCACGATGCTAGTCAAGTAGCCGCCATAGCTGCCACCGCCGGCAACCATGCGATCGGCGTCGATGTAGGGCTTAGCTGCCATCCATTCGGTGGCTTTGATGACATCTTGGTAGGGTTTTTCAGCCCATTCGGGGTTGATTGAATCGCTAAACGCTTGACCAAATCCGCTGCTGCCGTGGAAATTGGGCCAGGCGCTGACGTAGCCCCAGCTGCTAAACACCTGCGCATTCCAGCGAAAACTCATGCTGTTGGTGGTGGCATTATGTGGGCCACCATGAATAATCATGAAGAACGGATACTTTTTGTTGCGGTCAAAATTCGGCGGATAATTCACCCACATCTGGATCGGCTGGCCGTTTGCGCCGGCATACGTGACAGATTCAAACGTGCCTATGGCGGTTTCGCGCAGCAGGGCATCGTTGATTTTTGATAGCTTTTGCGCCGCGCCGGATTTTGCATTTAGCCGCACCAGCGTCGGTGGCTCGATAAAGCTCTGGCGCAGCGCGACCAGTGTGCCGGTACGCGAAAGCGCTAGCCCGGAAAACGAGGATTCGCCGGTTATTGCGCGCGGCTTGCCGTTAATCGGTAGCTCATAAGCACGCACCGTGCCGGCGTCGTCAATCGCGCCATACAAGCGCTTGCTATCTGGTGCCCAGACCAGGCCATCGACGCTGCGATCCCACTCAGGAAAAAGCTCGCGCGCCGGGTCATGATTGCGACTGTCAAGCAGCATCAGGCGGCCTTTGTCCGCATAAAAACCCCTGATGCGCTGCTGCACAAAGCTCAAGTAGTGGCCGTCTGGGCTGTAGAGCGGCGCAGTATCACTGGCAAGGTTGCCTGAGGTGAGGTTGATCGGCTTGCTTGCACGGGCTTCGCTGTTTAGCGTGATGACAAACACATCTAAATTCTGGGATTCACGTTTCGCGTCAGAATCGGCGACAAATGCCAGCTCGCTGCCATTGGGTGCGATTGCAAATAGCGCGTCGGTGCCTTGCACGGCTGCGCGCGGCAGCTCCAGTCCACTTGCTAAGGTTAGCGCCGCCGGTTCCCCGCCCTGTAAATCGACCGAAAAGACGTGAAACTGGCGCTCGTCTAGCAGCTGATCCCAGGCGCTCACTGGGCCTGCATCCCACGCGCGCCCGGTCATTTTGGATGCGGTGCGCTCTTCAATTCTTTTGCCTTGCTCAGCAAGCGGCAAATCAGCAAACACGCGCGATACAAAAGCAATGCGCCTGCCATCGGCAAACCATTTTGGACTCTGCACACCGCTGCCGAGTGTGGTTAAGCGGCGCGCTTCGCCGCCCTCAAGTGGCATCAGATAAAGCTGTGGTGCTTTGTCATCATCGCGCTGCGCGACAAAAGCAAGTTGCTTGCCGTCCGGGCTAAATGCGGGTGCGCTTTCGTTGCTGACGTGGGTGGTAAAAGCGCGCTCAGCGCTGCCATCGCTGCGCCAAAGCCATAAATCGCTATAGCTTTTATCTTCACTCATCACCACGCGCGATACCGGTGCAATCACCGTGTTGCCATCGGGTGAAATCGCCGGGTTGGCGATACGTTGGACGGCCCAAGAGCGCTCCACGTCGAAGGGTTTGAGCGCTGCAGCGCTGAGCTGTGCTGCTGCAGAAACGATCAACAACCCGATCCAAGGTGCCAAATTCATACGATTGATCCACGCGAAAATTCCGCGAAGTATAGGTGGCGCTATGCATATTTACCGTGCAAGAGGGGTCTATTTTTATTGCCGGACGGTGATTTTTCGCCTTTTAAACTCAGCCAAATGCTCGGCGTTTAAATCCAAGCCATCGAGCCAGACTCGTTTTAAGGCGGGGAGGGCTGCCAGCTTTTTCATGACTGTTTCAACCGAAAACGATGACGGTGTGTCGTCATCGACACGCCCAATCGAGAGATATTCGAGTGGCATGTCTGCCAGTAGGTCTAAATCATCTTCAGTAATGCCTGTCGCCCAAAGATCAAGCGAACGCAAATTTTTCATGGTGCGCAAATGCGCGAGGCCTTTTCCCGACAACCTTGTCATTCCCACATCCAAGCTGTGCAAGGAATGGTTGTCAATCAGTAGCTCAGCCATCGCGTCGTCAAAACTCGTGCCTTCAATGTCCAACGATTGCAATTGCGGCATTGCAATAAGCGCGGCGATTGCCCGAATCGAAAGTCCAGAGGACTGTGCGCCTAGCTGTTTTAACGAAACCGAGGTCGAGATTTCGAGTAAATCCGATTCTCTGAGGCCGATGCCTCCCGTACCGGTATTGCAACGGAATTCCTCAATTTTGGCGGCGGCAAATCCTGCCAGCCGACCAGGGTGCGCGAGACCGAGCAAGTCAACCACGCGTAGCCCCGGGATCGCAAAAACATGCCGCAGTGCAGCGGGTGTCGCTTCAAGCCAAAGCCAAAGTTTGTCCAGCGAATGCATGCCAACTAGTCCACGCGCAATCGCCTCCGTAAAATAAGCGCGTCGCCACTTGGCTGCTTTCTCGGCGGGCGTACGCATTTTGTACGGTTTGGATTTTTCCGGGGTAAGCGAAAGCGTTCCTATCGCATGGCAAATCTCGCAGCATTGCCGCACTGATTGGGCCAACTAAACTGATTTCATTGATTGTGTTGATGCTTTGTGGCGTCAAAATTCGACGCCCTTGGTTTGCTTACCTTGGCAATTCGCACTAGGGCGCACGACACGCCCCAATACGTTCCAAATTCAGTACGCCCTGCAAACCGCGCATCGCTAGCGCCGCTTCCTCATCGTTAAACTGATAGCGCACGCGCAATTTATCGCAGGCGCTAAAGTCAAGGATGGCCTCGCCAATATCCAAGCTTGAGGTCGAACTCTGCTGATCGCGGCGCGCGCCCAGGGTGCGATAAATGCGGCTGCTGATGCGGTTTGGATTGCCGGTGATATTACTGGCTTGCAGCGTGAACCAAAGCTGCTGGGCGCTGTCATCGGCGCCGCCCTGTGGATCGAAACTAAACCAACCGGCAAACAGCGTACCTTGGTTGAATACTGTCAGGATTCCCTGGCCAGCGACGTTTGGATCGTGGAATAAACCGGTTTTATGGCTAATTGGTGCGGGTAGGGCGGTGGGGCTGGCGCAACCGGTGGCGGGTAGCAGTGAACGTAGCGGAATGACGCCGCGCCGAATCGAAGGAATTTGACCGCCCGTGCATGCGGCGCAGGCATCTAGCTCTTCTAGGTCATAACTAAGCGTTGCTTCAGTGCAGCTCTGGAATTCTAATCGGGCGTCGCCCACTTGCCGAGGTGGATCCGCTAATCCGGTTGCGAATGCGCCATTTTTCGTGCTGTAGATTTTTAGCGGGACAGATTTTTCGGTCGTGGCGGCATCGCCTTGCAAGGTCAGCCAACTTAAGCTCTTCGGTGACAGAGTCTCGATACGCGCGCCTGCGGTGGTGTTGGTAAATACTGGCGCACTGTGAAACCAGGCTAAAAATTGGACGTCGCCAATTTGTTCGATTAAAAAACCCTGTCCAGGTGTGTCTGGATTGTACCAAGCACCGGCACGAAGCCTGCCAATCGCCTCACTCGCCTGGGCTTTGAGTGGTTGCTTCGTAATGACAATTTCGGCACCACCAAATTCTGTGCGCAAGTTGCGCACTTGAATTTCGGCGCTTGCTTGGGCCAGGCCTAGCAATCCTTCACGGTTATAGCTAGCAAGTCGGCCACCGCTGCGTGTTTGTACGCCCAAATTAGCGCCTGTAGTCGGGGCAATAAACTGAAAAGACTCGCGTTGATCCAATGGTAAGAACTGAAGAAAGTTGTTGTTTCTGGAGTTGCTGCCGGCAAAGATAACTTGTTCAGGCGCGGCTTGAAGGATCCGACGGGCGTCGATTTCCAAGGATTTTTGCCAAAGTACAGCGCCCGTGCTTTTGTTGATCGCGAACGCCAGCGGCCGCAAGAAAACAGGGTCAAAAAAGCTGGAATAGTGCTGTTTTGCTGCCAAAACGATCAATGCATCGGGTGCCTCAACGATGTGCAAAAAGACATCATTGTTGAGCGGGTATAAGAGCGGCGCGGGTACGCCGTTGAGTGCCGCCTGCCATTTTAGTGCGCCTGCAAAATCGCGTTTTTCGAGGCGATTGCTTTCATATTTCAAAACACCGTCAGACAGGACTTGAGAACTTTCCAGCCCTGCGGAAGTGGGTGTTGGGAATTTTCCAAGATCCAAGCCATTTGCATCCAAGCGCTGGATTGCATCGCTTGAGACGAGGACTAGTCCTGTTTCATTGAGGGTTCGACTGGCCCTAACTTCAACCGCTTTATCAAACAATATTCGGCCTTGAAAATCAAAGCCTTGATAGTGTGCTGGCCTATCGAAGCCGCCGGTGGCCAGCGTAAGCACGCGGTTTGAAAGCACGCTGATCGCCGCTAAATCGTAGAATGGCTCAGGGAAGGTATGTTCAAAGCGAAGCAATCCGGTGTCAGCGGCGAAACACCGCAATACACGGTCACGCTGGTTCGATGGTGGCGGCAAAGGCTGCACCAAACACAAAGTGTTTGGGCCGCTTTGCCAGTCATACATTCCATTTGCTATGGATTTTTGCCAGCGCGGTATGCCTGCCTTTGTAAACGCGTGGATATCAAAATCAGTGACGCTTGATAGTTGCCCAGGCACAACGTTAAGCGCGGCAGTGAGGTCGCGTGATGCGACAAATACGCTGTCGTCAGATTTAATTTCGCGCAGCAAAGAACGCTGGCCAAACTCCGCCCACCGCAGCGAATTTTCACGTGTCGTACCATCACTGGTGTTGAGCAAAGACACGCCGCCCATTGCTTTTGCATACAAAATTTGTGTGCCGTCTGCGCTGATGTCTAACGCACGATTTGCAATTTGTACTGCACGACTAAAAATGACCGCGCCATTCGCGTCATAGATCGCGAGGCTGTTTGCTGTGGCTATCAAAGTTTTGTCCAAATACGTCAGCAGCTGCAGATTCGCTATGTCAGCGGCAACTACCGGTGCTCGCCAGCGCAAATCCCCTTGATTATCAAAGCCGTAAATCGCATTCGTGCTTGGAGTTTCAGCGACTAAAAGCCGCAATGATTCGTCGCTCACCATGCTGGCGTCGGCGACTTGCAGCCCGACATTACCAATTGGACGCCGCCAAACGACCGCGCCTTGCGGGTCAAGGCGCAACAGGCTGGCACCATTTGCACCGCTGGAGGCAATGGCGAGCGCGTCGCCGTCTAGCGTCGCGAATACTCGATCATATCGGCGTGCCTGATCCTCAAACTGCCAAAGTGTTGTGCCTCTTGCATCAAGCCGAAGTATTTGACTGCCGATTGGATTTTGCAGTGTGATCAATGCGCCACCAACGGGACTGGCGGCAATATCGCTTGCCTGCGCGCCGGAAACACTATCATTTAACAATGTTTTTTTGCCCAAAATACTGCCGTCGACCCCCAATCGTTCAAAGCTACGTTCTCTCAAAACCCAGAGCTGAGAATCATTCAGCTCGACCATTCGAACGCAATAATAGTCCCGAAGAATGAGTTGCTGGCGCCAAATTAAATTGCCAGATTCGCTATATCGGCGCACGGTACAGTCATTCGGCGGATTCACAAAAAAGCCATCAAAGCTCAGTTCGTCTTCGATGTCTGTGCGATCTAGAGTTGCCGAGCCGTGGTCTATTAAGTTGGACAGTAGTCTGGACTTTTCCAGGCAGCCTTGTGCGCTATTACCGTCCAGATTGGCATTTTGAATTGCCAGATCAGCACCTAAAATGAGTCGGCTGCTCGGCGTATAAATCGCCCAGCGCCCGTCAGGAAGCGCCGAAATGTTGCGAACAAACGGTGCTACCGGTGCCGCAGGAATTTTCAGTTGCCAGGTAGCGGCTGCGCTTTGCGCGTAAATGTTGGCGCATAGCACTAGCCCTGCGGCGCATCTTAATAGCGCTTGATAAAGCTTCATCGACACGCCCCAATACGTTCTAAATTAAGTGTGCCGCTGCGGTTTTGAATGCTTAACGCAAAATAGAATGATTTCAAAGCGAACAGCCAAAGTCTACGAGCTCACATCATAATCACTTTATGTGCAAATTATGCTCAAGATTGGTGTTTTACGCTTCTATTGCGCGAAATCATTAAGCAAATGAGTTCGCGCCGCTAATCCGCAAAACCATCGCCAAACAAATTATCCCCAAGTAGCTCAAAAACTGCGCCTTCTTGCGGGTTGACGCTAAAAACGCCGGGCGCGGCAAACAGCGCTAGACCCGACGGACTGGCCGCGACAAAGCGTCCGGTCGCGGCACGGGCAATGGCGGGAGCGGGCAAAATCTCTGCAACTTTAAGGTGTGGTGCGAGAAATCCGGCACCGGTATCGGGCAACCCGGCACTATCCACGCCTACAGCGCCAATCATGACGCCATCCGGGTGCGCGGCGAGCGATGTCGCAAATTGCGTGCCGGGTAGGGTAATCGGGCTGGTAATGCGGCGAATGATGGCCCAATCAGCTGCTGCAATGCCGGGGGCGGGCGGGCGAAATTCTAGGGCATGACCTACCGCTGGGTTCGCGCCGCTGGCCGAGAACGGCGTGCCGACGTAGGCGCGGGTGGGCGTATTTCTCTCGATCGCAGAACTTAGCGCAATCGAGAAACCAAAGCCATCGCCTTCGACGCCGTTTGGATCCTGCAGGGTTTGGCTAAAGCTCCAGTCATTACTGTTCGGTTTAGCGTTTAGCAAATACGCTCGGCCGCCTGCAGCGATGCCTTTGCGTGTGGTGCCGGGCGCACCGACCAGGGCGGTGTCGCCGACTAAATCAATAAACGCGGCAAAAGTGTCGAACGCGGCGCTGTCGGCTGGACGCAGCATCTGCCCGCCTTGGTAAACACCGTCGCGGTCACGTTTGAAAAAAACGATGCCGCCCTGTTCGCTAAAAGATTCACTGTCGCCACGCGCGCCTACGGCAATGCGATTGCCATCAATAGCGACGGCAAAGCCAAAAAACGCGCGATCCCGTGGTTGGGGCGCCACGAGCTTTTGCAGGAATTGCCAGGAAATCACGCCTGACTCGCTAACGACACGTTTGTATACATACGCCGAACCCGCATCCACGACGCCCAGCACCACATCCCAGTAGGAGCCGACCACGGCGAGATCGCCGTCAATATCCACAGAAACGCCAAAGCGCTGCTCTTCCGCAACATCCGGCGCGCTCAAGGTCGCTTCAAGCTGCCAGCCCGCACGGCCACGACGATAAATATAGGCCTCGCCCGTTTCAACCCCGCTGGGGCTGTCCACCAAAAATGCGCCAACGATGGCGTGTTCACCTTGGGCTTCAACAAAGGTGCTGGGTTTTTGTGACAGTGCGACCGCTGAGCCAAAACGATCAAAAGCCGCGCCACGGCCGCTATCGACACTCAGCATCGGCGCGCCCTGTGCGCTAAAGCGATAGACCAGCCCTTGGGTTGGATGCCCACCGGCCACGCTGTAGGGCGCGCCGACATAGATGCCGCTGCTGGCGATTGCGACGCTGTTGCCAAAGGCATCCGCGCGCGGCGTATTCCCGCGCGCAGGCGGGCGTAAGGTATTGTTGAGTTGCCACTGACCACCGCCGGATGCGGCGTAAAGATGCACCGCACCTTCGCCGTCAGTGAGGTTTAAGCGCGCCGCCGGTGCCGACACACTGACGGTGTTGCCAAAGTTTGTAATCTGCTCGCCAAACTGTTCTACCGGGCCGCCCGAGTTTGGGGCATTTAGGATTTGTACCTGCGTACCGGTGCTGACGTCAAAGATTGCCACTTGCCCGACCGCGCCGTTTAAATCGGGCGCGCCAATCCAAAGTTGGGATCCCTGATAGGCCAAGCCACGGCCAAAACTAGGCGGGCCGGTGAGGCGAGCAATCTCGAACGCCGGCGTGCTCAAGGCGTAGCGCACGACGCTGCCGCTTAATCCACCCGGTGCAGCAATAGCAAGCTCGCCGGACATATTTGCGCCGCTAAGTGCAACGCTGAGGCCGAAATTGCTATCTGCGGGCAGCCCAAGGCCCTGCAAACGCTGCGGCGCGCTCAAGCTAAAGCCGGTGCGTCGATACACATAGGCACCAGATTCGCCGGGCGCGCCGACAATTAAAACACCCTGGTTTAGCGCAGTGCTATAACCGAAGCGCGCGCCACCGGCTGGGCGCGCACCGGGAACTTCGCCGTTAAATTGCCAAGATCCAGCGACGCGCCGGTAGCGAAATACCGTGCCTGCGTCAGAATCAAAACTGACCGTGCCCACACCCGGCGCACCAATAAATAGCTCAGTCGCATCGCAGCTCAGGCTGATGCCAAAAAGTGCGCTTTGCTCGACACCGGGAAGCGAGATTTTGCCTAATGGCAGCAGGCCATTTACAGTGATCTGGAAGCGATGCACGCTACCTGCGGATTGGCCGTTAGCACTGGTGGCAATCGGGGTTTGATCGCCGGTCGCTCCGACTAGCAACTCACCATCACAAACCGCGACACGGGCGCCGTAGCTATCCCCGACCGCGCCGTCACCATTGGTTGGCGGGCGAATATCGCGCGCGCCCAGGTTTGGGAAGGGCTGGGCAATGGCGAGCGTGCTCAATAGCAGCCATACGCCCGCCAATTTTGCCGAACGCGCACTAGGAATTAGCGTAAGCAAACGGTTTTGCTGGTAGGCGAAAAAGCGGGTGTGCGCATAAAAGTCGGAAAGTGATAGCCTCATGCCTTGAGTCTGATAGAAATAGAGTGATTTAACCATGAGTATTGCTGTCAATTCCCCGCATCTGTTAAGCGCTGGCGCGAGTGCGAAACACGATGTGGGTTTGCGCACCGAATTCGCGATTCCATCGGCGTATGGCCGTCCAGTGCATTATTTTTGCGGTAATTCTTTAGGCTTGATGCCGATAGCCGCCAAAGCAATGGTTGTAGAAGCGTTGGATTCCTGGGCAGCCGAGGGCGTCGAAGGGCATTTTAAGGGTGCCGCACCCTGGATGCGCTATCACGAATTGGTGCGCGATGACCTAGCGACACTGGTTGGTGCAAAGCCCATTGAAGTGGTCGCGATGAATACGTTGACGGTCAATTTGCATCTACTAATGACCAGCTTCTTTCGCCCCACAGCAGCGCGCAACGTCATTTTAATGGAGGCGCGCGCCTTTCCTTCGGATCGCCACGCGGTGGAATCACAGCTCAAGCTGCATGGTTTAGACATTAATACCTGTTTGGTGGAACTGGCCCCCGCACCCGGATGCGATCTATTGGATGTGGACGTGATCGACGCCGCAATTGCTGCGTTAGGCGAACGCTTGGCCCTGGTGCTGATGCCGGGCGTGCAATATGCGACCGGGCAAGCCTTTGATTTGGCGCGCATTAGTAAAGCCGCGCACGCGGTCGGTGCGAAGGCGGGCTTTGATTTGGCGCACGCCGTCGGGAATTTAGAAGTTAATTTGCATGATGCGGATGCGGATTTTGCCGTTTGGTGCAGCTATAAATATCTCAATAGCGGCCCCGGTGCTGTCGCCGGCGCATTTGTACACGAGCGCCATGCCAACAGTGATTTGCTGCGCTTGGCTGGGTGGTGGGGTCATCGCGCCGATACCCGCTTTCAAATGCGGCCGAATTTTGAGCCCACACCAGGGGCTGACGGTTGGCAGCTCTCCAACCCGCCGATTTTCTCGCTGGCACCCTTGCGTGCGTCCTTAGCCCAATTTACGCGGGTTGGCATCGCGAATTTGCGGCAGCGCTCAATGATTTTGACCGCAGCACTCGCCGACAAAATCACCGATGAACTGAGTGATTTCGTCAAAATTATTACGCCGCTGGAGCCAGCGCAGCGCGGTTGCCAGTTAAGTTTGCGCGTTCTGCGTGGTCAGCAAGCCGGGCGGGATTGCTTTCAAGCGTTGGCGGCGGCGAATATTGTCGCGGATTGGCGCGAACCGGATGTGATTCGGGTGGCTCCGGTGCCGTTATACAACACGCTTGACGACATTGACGCTTTGGTAGCGGCTATGCGCCAGCACTTTACTGGGGACATATAAGTATGACTGCGGTATTAAATAACACTGAGTTTCGCGAAGTTTGGATCGTCGGTGCGGGCCTTGCGGGTGCATTGCTTGCCACGCTACTGGCGAAGCGCGGGCTGGTCATTACGATTTCAGAAAAGCGCTCCTCGGTTGAACTCGAACAATTAGCTGCGGGGCGCTCGATCAATTTAGCGCTGGCTGAGCGCGGCCGCTATGCACTTGAATGCGCTGGGTTTATGCAGGGCGATGCGGGCGAGCGTATTGTTGATGCGGTGCTGGCGCAGGCGATTGCGATGCCCGGGCGGCAAGTGCATTTGAGCGATGGTAGTGAAAATTTTCAAAGCTATTCCGCGTGTGGCACGAAAGCGATTTGGTCGGTGCACCGGGCGCGCTTGAATCGCACGCTATTGGAAGCCGCCAAAAGTGCGGGCGCGCAAACTTGCTTTGACGAACGTTTGGTCAGTGTTGATCTCGCTACAAAAACTGCCGTGGTTGAGCGTGCGCACGGTCAAGTGAGTATTGGTTTTGATTTGATTTTAGGTGCCGATGGTGCGGGCTCAGTACTGCGCGACGCGATTGCTGGCTTAAATCCTACAGAAGCGCCACCGCACGTCGACTTTTTGGATCACGGCTATAAAGAGATTTCGATCCCGGCAAACGCTGCAGGCGATTTTGCGCTGGCTTCTGGCGCACTACATATTTGGCCGCGTGAGCGATTTATGGTGATTGCGCTGCCGAATCCGGACAAAACTTTTACCGCGACGCTATTTCTGCAAAATGAGGGTGGCGCAAGTCTCGCCGATCAGGCGACACGGCAGACAAGTTTTGCTGCGCTCACCTCTGCGGCGGCGGTGGAGGCATTTTGCGCCGAATATTTCCCCGAGCTGATGGCGCTGGTGCCCGATCTAACTCAGCAAATTCTGCAGCACCCGAAAGGGCTTTTGGGCACGCTGCATTGTTCCATTTGGCAACATCTGGATTGCGCCGTACTACTGGGCGACGCGGCGCATGCGATCGTGCCGTTTCATGGGCAGGGGATGAATTGTGCGTTTGAAGACTGTGTAGCGTTGGCGGACATATTAGCGACCATGCACGCCAAATCGCGTGCCGCAGCCTTGTTGCACTATGCCACGCAGCGTCGGCCGCAGGCCAAAGCCATTGCGGAAATGGCGCTTGAAAACTACGTGGAAATGCGCGACCACGTGGCGGACGATGATTTTCGTTTGCGCAAAGCCCTAGAGCAAAAGTTGGCCTTGGCGCACCCGGGGCATTTTGTTTCACGCTATGAGTTGGTGAGCTTTAGCCGCTATGACTATGCTTTAGCGCAGGCGCGTGGGCTTTGGCAGTCGGCGCTATTGCATCAGTTTTGTGATGGCAAAGTCAGCCTAGCCGAGGTCGACTTCGCCACTGCCAGCGCCAGGGTAACTGCCGAATTGCCACCGCTACCGGAATTATTGCCATGAGCATTAGCCCCGAACTATTACGTTATGCCGCAATCGACGCCGAACTGGTCGCGTTGGTCAAAGACGTGAAAATGCTGTCGGTTTTATCTTGGCCGGTACAAACGCAAAAAGTATTTCTAGATAATTGGCGCAAGAATAAAATTAAACTGCCGGAAGTCAATTACCGCAAATTTGACTATTCGGAAAAGCGTTACGCACTGGAACAATTAATTGTCAAATGTGATGCGGAGCATCCTATTGGCGATTATTTGATTCGCACCGCGCAAAGCTATTTATATGCGACACGTTTGCTTGAATCAGCCGGAACCGAAGCCATGGGCGCCTATTCGGTTCAGCTTTATGGCAAGCCCGGCGATACTATTTCTGGCAGTCAAGTTAAAAATACCGAAGCAGCGCGGCATTTTATTCTATCGGCGCGCGAGATTATGCAAGACGGGCGTTTGGCCGAGCCAGATTATTGTTTGAGCGCCGAAACTATGCAGCAGGAAATGCAGGCGGAGCTAGATAAATTTTTCGTCAATCATAAAGTGACTGTCAGCGTCGACCCTGACTTGGTTGCCAAAGCCGCTGCGGGCCCGACTAAAATTCGACTGCGTGCTGCAACCAGCTTTACTGAATATGATCGGATGCAGCTTTTGGAGCACGAAGCCTACGTGCACTCGCTTACAGCACTCAATGGCCGTGAACAACCGTATCTGAAATCCCTGGGCTTGAATTCGCCGCGCATTACCGCAACTCAAGAGGGCTTGGCGGTATTTGCCGAATTAGTGACAGGTTCGATTGACTTGGGGCGTATGAACCGTATTTCGCAGCGCATTATTGGTATCGATATGGCGATGAAAGGTGCGGATTTTATTGATGTATTTCGTTTTTTTATGGACGAGGGGCAAAGCGAATCGGAGGCTTTTACCTCAGCCATGCGGGTATTCCGTGGTGCACCGCTGACCGGTGGCGTGGCTTTTACTAAAGACACGGTGTATCTGCATGGTTTGTTAAGCGTGCATACGTTTTTTCGCTGGGTGTTTAAGCAAAATAAGTTACTTATGTCGCGGCATTTGTTTGCCGGGAAAATGACGCTGCACGATGTTTTGTCGTTTGAGCCCTTTTATGAAAGTGGTTTTATTAGTGAACCGCAATATTTACCACGCTGGGCGCAGCGTACGAATGCGCTGGCGGGATATTTATCTTTTAGCTTATTCGCCAATAAAATTCGGCTTGATCAAATTGAACGGGAGGATTTAAGGTTGGGGGTGTAAAAATATTATAAGGATTTTAGCCCGTCATTCCCGCGAACGCGGGAATCCAGATTTCGTAATTATTGCACAGATTAAACTCGGTAGTTGCCCCTGGATCCCCGCGTTCGCGAGGATGACGACCGGCACACTGATGAATGTTGTTGTTAACGCGAATTTAGATAAAATACTTTAAATAGAAACAGAGAATAAAAACTAACTATGAAATCAAAAGCAGCATGAAAGTCCCACCCGCACTTGAAGAATTAATCCACGACGGCATTATTGACGCCGTTACCCGTCAGCTCAAAAGTGGTAAAGAAGCCTCAGTGTATGTTGTGCGCGCCGGCGGTGAATTGCGCTGCGCTAAGGTCTACAAAGATATGCGCCAGCGCAGTTTTAAACAGCGCGCACAGTATCAAGAAGGCCGTAAATCGCGTGGCAGCCGCGAACAGCGAGCGATGGGTAAAGCCAGCAGTTTCGGCCGGAAAGAAGCGGAAGAACAGTGGAAAAACACTGAGGTCGATGCCTTGTTCCAACTGCATCGTGCCGGTTTGCGCGTGCCCAAGCCATTTGGCTTTTACTCGGGCGTGTTGATTATGCAAATGCTGGTTGATGCCACTGGCGACAGCGCGCCGCGCTTGAATGATGTGGAACTCAACCCGGAACTTGCGCGCGCCTACCATGCAGTTTTGATTGAGCAAATCAAATTGATGCTGTGCGAAGGTTTAATCCATGGCGATCTCAGCGAATACAACGTGCTGGTGGATACCACCGGCCCGGTGATTATTGATTTGCCGCAAGTCGTCAGTGCTGCCGGTAATAACAACGCCCCGAGCATGCTCAAACGCGATATCGCTAATATCACCATGACGCTGTCCGCGTTCGCACCTGAGCTTGCGCAAACGCATTACGCCGAGGAAATGTGGGCGCTATTTGAGAAATCTGAGCTGCGCCCGGATACGGTTTTGACCGGCAAATTCAAGTTCAGCAAAAAAGTCGCCAACGTTGCCGAGGTGATGGAAGC
The DNA here is from genome assembly GCA_031409855.1 of Rhodanobacteraceae bacterium. Taxonomy (GTDB): domain Bacteria; phylum Pseudomonadota; class Gammaproteobacteria; order Xanthomonadales; family SZUA-5; genus JANNYA01. Next base: position 16,510 of record JANNYA010000190.1, read on the forward strand.
GATTGTTGATGCCAAACAAGTCGCGCTAATCCGTGCACAAGCGCGGGAAGCGGCGGAGCGGGATGAGGATTGAGTTGGCCGACGTGAACGGCACAATTCGCAGCAACATCGCGAGCGAAACTGATTGATCGAGTTTTTGTTTGGTGTTTGTAGGCATCGCCATTATTCCACCTCAAGCCGATCCACCCGTTGCAAGCCGCGCGGCAGCAGGGCACCGCGCTGGGCGCGTTCGCCGCGATAGGCGGCCAAATCATTGCCCTTGAGCTTTGTGACGCGGCCACCGGCCACCACAATCAGCGTTTGCTTTTCGGTCATTATGGCAACCGAAACGACTTTTTCCGATGCACTTTTCGCCGCCGGTACGCCAATGATCTTATTGCCCTTGCCTTTTTCTAGCGCGGGCAAATCGCGCAGCGCGAACACCAATAAATGCCCAGCGGTCGTTGCGACTGCGATCCAGCATTGCTCGACGGGCGCGGGCAGCAGCAGCGGCGGCAGTACGGTCGCACCCTCGCTTAAATTCAACATGGCTTTGCCGGCGCGGTTGCGCCCGATCAAATTCTCAAACTTGGTGATAAAGCCATAGCCGTGGCTTGAGGTTAGCAACAGCATCGCCTCGTTATCCGCACTGACACAAGTGACAAAACGTGCGCCGGGGGAAAGATCAAAGCGCCCGGTCAACGGTTCGCCCTGGCCGCGCGCGCTTGGCAGGGTATGGGTAGGCGTGGAATAGGCGCGCCCGGTGGTGTCGAAAAATGCGGCCTGGTAGTTGCTGCGGCCGCGTGTATAGCTCAGCACCGAATCGCCTTCGCGGTAGCTCAGTGCGGACGGGTCAATTTCATGGCCTTTTGCCGCGCGTGCCCAGCCTTTATCCGACAAAATGACGGTGGAGGGCTCGCTCGGCGTTAGGTCCTGCTCGCTCATCGCTTTTGCAGCACCGCGCTCTACAATCGGGCTGCGGCGTGCGTCGCCGTGCGCTTTCGCGTCGCTCTCTAATTCGCGCTTGATCAAGGTTTTCATGCGCGCTTTGGACGCCAAAATGCCGCTCAAATCATCGCGCTCGTCTTCTAGTTCTTTTTGCTCGCCGCGAATCTTCATCTCTTCAAGCTTGGCCAAATGCCGCAGCTTGGTTTCTAAGATGGCCTCAGCCTGGGCCTCGCTCAGGGCGAAACGCGCGATTAGCACGGGTTTGGGCTCATCTTCGCTGCGGATGATGCGAATCACTTCGTCCAAATTCAGATAGGCGATCAATAAACCCGCCAATAAATGTAGACGTCGATCCACTTTTTCTAGGCGTGTTTCCAATCGGCGGCGCACAGTGGCGGTGCGGAAACCCAGCCATTCGGTCAGGATTGTTTTCAGCCCCTTCACGCGCGGCAAACGATCCAAGCCGATCAAATTGATATTGACCCGGTAGCTGCGCTCCATATCCGTGGTGGCAAATAAATGCGCCATTAACTCGTCAATATCGACGCGGTTACTGCGCGGAATCAGCACCACGCGCACCGGCGTGGTGTGATCGCCTTCATCGCGGATATCTTCAATCATCGGCAGCTTTTTCAGCCGCATTTGCTCAGCGATTTGCTCCTGAATTTTTGCCGGGCTGACCTGATGCGGCAACGCGGTAATGACGATATTGCCGTTTTCGCGCAAATAAATAGCGCGCTGGCGCACCGAGCCGGAGCCGGTTTCGTACATTTTCAGCAAATCTGCACGCGGCGTGATGATTTCGCCTGCGGTGCAAAAATCCGGGCCTTGAATGTGCTCACACAAATCGCGCGTGGTGGCTTCCGGGTCATCCAACAAACGTATGCAGGCGCTTACGACTTCGCGCAAATTGTGCGGCGGAATATCGGTGGCCATGCCGACCGCGATGCCGGTGGTGCCATTGAGCAACAAATGCGGCAGGCGTGAGGGTAGCCAGACCGGTTCTAACTGTTTGCCATCGTAATTCGGCTTAAAATCGACGGTTCCTAAGTCCACTTCTTCTAATAAAGTGGCGGCAAATTTGGTCAGCTTGGCCTCGGTGTAGCGCATCGCGGCAAAACTTTTCGGGTCATCCGGCGAGCCAAAATTGCCCTGGCCTTCAATCAGCGGATAGCGAAACGCAAACGGCTGCGCCATCAAAACCAGCGCGTCATAACAGGCAGAATCCCCGTGCGGGTGGTATTTACCGATGACATCGCCGACAGTGCGTGCGCTTTTCATCGGTTTGGACGCGTGTTCCAGGCCCAGCTCGCTCATCGCATAAATAATGCGCCGCTGCACCGGCTTCAAACCATCGCCCAAAAACGGCAGCGCCCGATCCAAAATCACATACATCGAATAGTTTAGATACGCTTCTTCCGCGTAATCTTTAAGCGCTTTGGTATCAAAGCTTTGAAACGAAGTTGCCATATAACTTACCTGTTTATTTGTTTGCTGGCGCAGACAAATGCTGTGAACGCGCTTATGGCGTCAAAAATCGTAGCTGCAGAGGGTACCCAAAAGGAGTACGGAAGGAAAACGGTTTGTTTGCCGAGAGCGCTGTGCGGCTTCGGTATTCAAGTAAATATGGCCGCACATCCGAACAAAAAGGTCAAAACACCAACTGAGCTTTATGCAAAGCAGCATGCGCGCCAGGTTTTTGCGCCAACGGCGCAACCTATACCAGCCTGGGGCAACGCCCCAGGTCATCGTTCAAGAAAAGTCCAAGGGCTGAAAGCCCGCTCTATTGATGCGCTTTCAGGCGACATCGGCCCTCATAGGTCGGGCTTTCAGCCCTCAAAATTTTACCTGAACATTCCTGGGGCGCTGCCCCAGGCTGATATGGGGCGCGCCGATGGCGCTTGAGGTTTCAAATTAAATAATCGCTTTGCTTGGAATGCCAGCGCATGGTACTAACGCTCGCCCACTAGCATTGGCGCGGACTGTGTGTTGGGTTGAGGGCGCAGATCCTCGAAGTTGCCTTTGTGCAAAAAATCTTGCGCTGATCCCCAATTGAAGCCCACATTGAAAGGGCCGCTAAAGGCGTAGCTTGCGTTGGTCGGCGAGTCATTGTCGGCTTCGAGCAATAGCTTGACCGAGCGCTGCGCGGCGTTGAAGTTAGCGGGTAGCCCGGGATCAGGAAAATCAACGCCGGGAATATGATTCGCCAATTCGATCGCGAGTGTAGCCGTCACAGGCTGGAACTCACTCACGATCACCACGTAGAGAAACCCCGGTTCGCTCACCCTGTAGACGATGGTCGAAAGTTGCAGCTGATCATCGATCGCAAAGGCTTTCGCGCGCGGGAACTGTTCGTTCTCGTCAAAGACATCGAGCGAAATGGCGATTGTTTGGCCGTCAGCCCCCGCGACAAACAGCACATCGGCGCTGGCCGCGAGTTCCGGATAGGCGCTGTAGTCCACACCGGGCTCGCGCAGCAGGGTATAGGGCGTTAGGTTCACTGCGCACGGGGTTTGGGCGGTGCATTGCGCCATGACCGCAGCATTGGATGAAAACTCCGGAAATGGATCGTTCACAGCGCTCGGCACGTAGTCCGTGAGTAAGGTAATGGTACCGAGCAGATGCGGAATGCGAGGGCCTGCGCCGTCGAAATCCAGCCAGTGCACCGAGCGATCCCATTGCACGCGATAGCGATTGCTGCCCGCTTCGCGCTGGGCGGGCAAGCTGCGCAAAAGGATCTGCATGTGCCCCAGGGCGGGTTCGATCGGCGTAAAGTCGTAAGTCAACACGATCGCGCCGTAAACGTCGCTCCAGTCGCCGTCGAGCTGGCCCAATAGCGTTAGCGGGCTGTTGTTCGATACGCCTTGAGTCTGGCGCACCAGATCACGGCGCATGATGCGCTCGCGCAACATACTTGAATGCAAAGCGATCGAACTGCAAGGCTCGGTCAAGCACATTACGTTAGGGCCTGAGGTGCTTCCCGCCCCTGCGAACGCGTTGCCCGTAATACACATCAGCACAGCAATCCCGTGCAGTAAAAGCCATTTTCGAATGCTAGCCATAAAAATTTCCTTAAGTTAAGTGTTTAGTAACGCCAGCGCTGGGTGCGCGTTGGCGGGCGAGAAAAAACAACATCGGTGCCAGCAGCAGCGTCGGCAGCCAGGGAGTCAAGACGCCCAAGCGTGCCGCAGGTGTAAGGCCTTGCGAGGGTGACCACACCTCAAGGCATTGCGCCTGTTGACCAAAACGCGCGGTGCTGCTGCGCACGCGGCCAGCCGCGTCAATCCAGCCAGCAGGCGCGCGATTGCTGGCACGAATGATCGGCATGCCGTATTCGATGGCGCGAAGCCGCGCCAAGCCTTGGTCCCAGATATCGATGGGATGGCGATCAAAAGCCGAAAAATTGGCCATGTGGACGATAAAATTGCCGCCCGAGCGCACGGCACTTTGAAAATGAGTTGTCGAGTAAAGTTCGTAACACAGCGCCGGAATCAAGGTGCGGTGGCGATCCAGCACAAACACACTGCCTGGCAACCCCGGTGCCAGCGCACCTGTGCCAAACAGGGGCTGTTCGTACATCGGTACCAACGCGGATTTGCCGTGAAATTGCGCGGCTTCGCCCGGCACCAGAAATTCCGCAGTCAGCAGCTTTTGCTCAGCGGTTTGCCCATCTTTTTGCCCAGCGTTTTGCCCAGCGTTTTGCCCAGTGGCAGGGCGAAAGCATTGCATCAACAGGGGTTTGCCAAGGCTGCCTGCAATGCGTGGCCCAGCAGCACAAACAGGCGCGCTACGTTCAGCCGCAATCGGGGTTTCCGGCCAAATCACCACCTCGCAGTGGGGCGCATGCTTGAGTGCGGTACGTGTTATCTCCAAGGCCGAGACAGCGCCACCCTGGCGATCTCGCATCAGCATTTGTGGCGCGGCGGCAAGTGGCAAATCGAGCTGAAGTGGCATCGCCGCCAAGCGCTCGCCCGCCCCACTTGCTTCACTGCGGTCTAATTGCATGATGCGCAGCTGTCCAGCCACCGCGATCGTGCTTAGGCCAAGCGCCAGCCTTAAGATTGCACCGGCGCTGCGCCGCAACTTTGGTCTAGCGTGTGCAATACCGGCTAACAGCGCGCTCGGCCACAGCACGACCATCAATACCAGGGCCTCGCCGCCGATGCTGGCCCATTGCACGATGCTGAGCACATCAATGATTGCGCTCACCGGTGTATACGGAAACGGCGCGTAGCTGGTGCAGATAAGGCTGGCGAGCAAAGCCGCGCGAATGAGCGCGAGGCGCTCCAACGAGGCACCTGCAATGCGTCGCAAGTAGGGGTCGAGTAGGGCGAACAGCATGAATGGTACGGCGTAACTGCTAAAAAACAGCAGCGTCAGCAGCGCTTGATGTGGCCCGTGGTAGCCCGCTGCAATCGCGGTGGCAAAGGTGCTCCAATGCCCGGGAATGATGTAGGCCAGTCCCATGGCGATGCCAGAAAGCAAGGCCACCAAGGGCGCAAACCTTAGCTCGCGGGAGGGACACTGCGGCAAGGACCAAAGCCAGGGTGCGAACGCGATGAAAGCCAGCAGCGGAAACTGACCAACGCCGGGTGCCGATGCAAACAACAAAACGCCTGAGCACAGCACGCCGGCAAGCAAGCTGAGCCAGCGCCAAGGCATGCGCCGTACCCGTTGCCCGATCTGCATCGCAGTTGCGTGCGCCCGATCTGTCACTTTTATGTCCTCTAATGGTTCTTACTTGGGACTAGCGGAATTCCGTAGCGGCTTTATCAGAGATCGAAGGAAAAATTTTTGGCAAAGCTTTTAGTGGGTCTGAAGCGGGTGTGTGCTTTTGCGCTGCGGCGCGCGCCTCAAAGCGGCACTTGCATGTGCTAGCGCTACTTGAGCACTTGCGATGAAAGC
>JANNYA010000191.1:0-17819 GCA_031409855.1 Rhodanobacteraceae bacterium
ACCAATAAGTCGACATCGCCTGCAGTCGCCAAAGTGGCAGCTAAAGCGCTTGATAGCGGTAGGACGAACCGCAACACGAAATCTCTGGCTGGTTCGGTGTTAACGCAAAAAACCAAGAAGTAGGCTGGTTCTTCGCAAATATAGGTTTACAAATATCAATTAGATACGCTATTTTGTAAATACAAAAGCAGGAGCTAACCCATGATCGGAGCACGATTGGAGTTGGCACGAGAAGCCACGGGGTTATCACTGCGTGAGCTTGTAGCGGCGATGGATCGCCCAGTGTCAGCCACCGCCATCAGTAAATATGAGCGCAATGAAATGCAGCCGAGTGCGGGCATTCTTGCCAGCTTGGCGCGCGCACTCCAGGTGCCACTTGCGTATTTGATGAGCAAAAGAGAAATTGAGCTCGGCAACCTTGAGTTCAGGAAAAGTGTGAGTTCTGAAAAGCGCGTGGAACATGCCACCCGCGCTGCCCTTTCTGAGTATCTTGATCGCTACTTGGCCGTTGAAGAAATCCTCGATATGCCCTCGCTCACGTGGGCGACGCCGAAGCTCAAATCAGCCGTTGTGATCCAACCGGAAGACGTCGAAGCGGCTGCGATAGAACTGCGTGAACGCTGGAAATTAGGCACTGATCCCCTGCCCGACCTGGTGCAATTATTAGAAGAACGCGGCGTGAAAGTTGCGTTGCTCAATTTGCCAGAAGGCGTATTTGGTTCCATGGCGCAAGGCACCGTCAAAATGGGGCGTGCGCATAAACCAGTCGCGGCCATTGTTCTGAACAAATCGCATCAAAATGGCGAACGCCAGCGTTTTACGTTAGCCCATGAACTTGCCCACCTTATTCTCAATGCTGAAGGGCTCGATGACAAAATGCACGAGAAAGCGGCAGACCGTTGGGCCGGTGCGTTCTTAGTACCCAAAGCCGCACTACTTGCCGAAACGGGCGCGCATCGTCAGAACATCACGGTGGCAGAGTTGCTATCACTCAAACGCCTATTCGGCGTCAGCGTACTGGTCATTTTATCGCGCTTACGTCAGCTTGATGTTTTACCCAACGCTTCAATGGGGCCACTGTGGGCGATGGTAAACAAGCTCGGCTGGAAAGACGGTCGCACTGCGGAGCCGCACGCATTGTTACCGTATCAGCCGAATGCTAGGTTGACCCGCTTAGTTCTGCGCGCCCTATCAGAAGACGCCATCACGGAAAGCCGTGCGTGTGAGCTTTTACGCGCATCGCGGTTCGAGCTAGAGCAGCTTTTAGACCAGTAGTTGGCGTGATTTTCGTCATCGATAGCTCGGTGCTGTTTGACTTAGAGCGTGGTCGGATACTGGATTTGGTTTTGCCAAAGGCGCGTTTTGAAACACCAGAAATTTTGATGCTATCCGAGCTTTCGGGTCAAGTTGATGACTTCAAACATTTGCGGGTTGTAGTGCTGACCGACGCAGAAGAAACGCTCGCGCAATCGTTGCAAGAAAAATTCGGCCGGCGTGCGTTAGTACCGTAGATGAACTACTCGGCGAACGATTCAATACCGACATCAGCCACGACCTTGCGCGAATTCAGGAGCACCCGGAAGCAGGATCACCTCGCATTGGACTCAAATTTGATTTGCTCGGTTTGCGGGGCCTGGCAGCTGAAAACATTCGACGCATGGGCGGTCTACTACTTGAGCGATAGCGATGCCATCACTGTGATTCGAATCATTCATGCAAGCCAAGACATTCAACAGGACGCCTTCGGTGAATTTCTCAAATGATGCCCCGCCCCAGTGCGGGGTTTCTTCTCATCGCATTACCATTGATAAAATATGTTATCGAACCTTTCCAGTTCCTCAATCGTAGAATCCACCACGGCCTCGCCAATAGCTCCATACGGCCCTTTCAGTTCTGACTCCGCTTGCGCCTGTGCGCACACAGGCTAAGGCGTCAGGGTTGCCCCGGGGCAGCGATGCGATGAGGTGAAATCCGGCCACCAGTCGATGGTGCCTGGGAACGAAGCGTTGGCGCGCGTGAGGGCGCGACTTGCGTGAATTGCACTCCGCAGGTTTCAGCGCTGCAGAATTTGCCGCCGCATTACAGGAGCTTTATGGTGCAAGCCGGATCGCGTCGCACGTCAGCATAAGCTGTGCCGGTCGCGGCGGCACATCGCTACCCTTTATAAAACGCTGGCATCAAATTTTGACAGCGCTGCGGCCAAGTCCGGTTTAAACCGCGCGCCAGCCGATATCCGGGCGCATAAATCGCCCAGGCCAGGTGATTTGCTCAGCGCGCGCGTAGGCGGCGGCCTTTGCGGCTAGGGTGTCGGCGCCTAAACCCACGACACACAGCACGCGGCCACCATCGGTCAATACTTGTTCACCCTGCAATTTGGTGCCCGCGTGAAAGACTAATGTCGAGTCATCGGCGTTGTCTAAGCCGGTAATCACATCATTTTTGCGCACATCGCCCGGATAGCCTTCAGCGCACAGCACCACGCCCAAAGCGACACGTGCGTCCCATTCTAGCGTTTGATTCGCCAGCGTATTATTTGCCGCCGCCTGCAGCACGGGCAATAGCGGCGTGATCAAGCGCGCCAGTATCGGTTGGGTTTCAGGGTCGCCCATGCGGGTGTTGAACTCCAATACGCGCGGATTATTTTGTGCGTCGATCATAATGCCCGCGTACAAAAACCCGCTGAAGGGCCTGCCTTCTGCCGCCATGCCGGCCAAGGTCGGCGTAATAATTTCGCGCTGGATGCGCGCTTCAATTTCAGGCGTGACTACGCGCGCTGGCGAATAAGCGCCCATGCCGCCGGTGTTTGGGCCGGTATCCCCAGCACCCACGCGCTTGTGGTCTTGGCTAGTGGCCATCGGCACGAAATCCAAGTTCGCCGCGATCACGATGTAGCTAGCTTCGACCCCGCTTAGAAATTCCTCAATCACCACGCGCGCGCCTGCGGCTCCGGCAAAACGTCCGCCCAGCATGTCGGTGGCTGCCGCTTTGGCTTCAGCGACGCTAGTAGCCACAACCACGCCTTTCCCTGCCGCCAAACCATCGGCTTTCACGACAATTGGCGCACCGTGTTTGTCGATGTAAGCCAGCGCGGGCGCAAGCTCGGTGAAGACGCCATAGGCTGCGGTTGGAATTTGGTGGCGCGCCAAAAAGTCCTTGGTGAAGGCTTTCGAGCTTTCCAACTCAGCGGCATTTTGACGTGGTCCAAATACCGGCAACCCTTGCGCCTGGAACTGATCGACGATGCCCAAACTCAGTGGCGTTTCTGGGCCGATGACGGTGAAATCCACCGCTGCACTTCGCACCAGCGCAATCAAACCCGCAATGTCAGTCGCGGCAATCGCCACGTTTTCAAGCTTGGGCGTGCGTGCGGTGCCAGCATTGCCGGGTGTGACCAATACGCGCTCGACGCCGGGATCTAGGCTCAAGCGCCAGGCCAGCGCGTGTTCGCGGCCACCGGAGCCAACCACCAAAACCGTCGTCACTGGATGTTTTCCCGCACCAAGGTGGAGGAAATATTGGTTTGCATCAAATCGCGCTTGGCGGTATCGGCGGCGGCAATTGCGGCAAAGGGGCCGCGCCGCACGCGATGCCAAAGCTTGCCGTTGACGTTGACTTCGCTGATTTGCACCTGCACGCCGCCAAGCGCCAAACGCGCTTTCAGTGCATCGGCGTCTTCAGCGGCAGGAAAGCTAGCCAGCTGTAAGAAATAGCGCACTTTCGCATCCGGCACCACTTCTGGCTTGGTCGCTTGGTCACGAATTTCGGTATCAGGAATAATCACTTCGCGCTCGGCGAGTGCAGTATAGAAGTCATAGTCGGGCTTAGCGGCCGCAGCCGGTTGATCCGGCGCGTCGCCACGCGCCATCTCGCTGATGCTGGCCCCAGGTGCCGGCTTAGGCACATTGGAAAGCGCTTTGTCTTTCGAGTAATCGCGAAAGATCAACAGCGCACTTAAGGCGATTCCGGCGGCGAAACCGGTCAACAGCCAAACCCACGCGGGCAGCGGTGATTTGTGGCTGCTATTGCGTACTGCTTGATTCTTTTTTGCCACTGCTATTCCCCAAAAGGTTTTCTGCTCACGTTTATCCGACTACATTGAATCCGGCGCGCCAACGCCGAGGAGCGCGAGGCCGTTTTTCAACACTTGGCGCGTTGCCGCCATCAGCGCCAAACGCGCATTGCGCAATTCTGGATCGGCGCACAAAATTTCTAAGCGCGGCGGGCTGTCATAGACGCCGTGCAGCTGCGCCGCTAGATCACGCACATAATTTGCGATGATGTGCGGCGAGCGCGTATTCGCGGCGCTATTGATGACTTCGGAATACCGGCCTATCGCGGCAATCAAGGACAGCTCACGCGCTTCCGATAGCAATCCTAAGTTCGCCACGCCAAGCGCCGCATCAAATTCGCCCAAACCACGCTCAACCAAGCGCTCAAAAACCCGGCAAATGCGTGCATGTGCGTATTGCACGTAATACACCGGATTGTCGGACGACTGCTTCTTCGCCAATTCCAAATCAAAATCCAAATGTTGCTCGTGGCTGCGCATGACGTAGAAAAAGCGCGCGGCATCGGTGCCGACTTCCTCGCGTAAATCCGCCAAAGTCACGAACTGGCCACCGCGTTTACCCATTGACACTTCCACGCCGTCTTTAAACAAACGCGCGAACTGCACCAAATCGACTTCCACACGATTTGGGTCGATTCCTAAGCCACTCGCTGCCGCTTTTAAGCGCGCAATGTAGCCGTGGTGATCGGCACCCAAAATATAAATCGCGCGGTCATAGCCGCGTTCAAACTTGTTTTTCAGATACGCAATATCCGAGGCGAAATAGGTGCTTTGGCCGTTTTCACGCACCACGACGCGGTCTTTTTCATCACCATAGTCCGTCGCTTTGAACCAAAGTGCGCCCTCACGCGTTTCCATTTGGCCGCGCTCAGTCAATGCCGCAACCACCGACTGCAGCGCGCCACTTTCCGCCAGCGAGCGCTCGCTAAACCATTCGTCGTGCTCGACTTTGAACTTGATCAGCTCGGCTTTGATTTCAGCCTGCAAACGCGCCAGCGCAAAGTCGTAGATTTGCCGGAATTTTTCCGCACCCAGCAAAGTTTTTGCATTCGCAATCAGCGCATCGACGTGCTTATCTTTATCGCCGCCTTGGGACTCATCCAGCGGCAAATTCGCCATCACCGCATCGCCAGTACGAACAAATTCCGCGCCAAATTCCGCCGCCAACGGTGCTGCCATTTCGGTGACATACGCGCCTTTGTAGGCGTTTTCCGGGAAGCGTGTGGTGATTTGCTGAAGTTCCAAATAGCGCAGCCAAAGGCTGGTTGCCATAATGTCCATTTGGCGGCCATAGTCATTGACGTAATACTCGCGCTGCACATTAAAGCCTGCAGCGCTAAGAATATTGCTCAAGCTCGAACCGTAGGCAGCGCCACGCCCGTGGCCGACGTGCATCGGGCCGGTCGGGTTGGCGGACACATATTCAACCGTGAGCTTTTCGTTTGCACCCAAATTGGTACGGCCAAAAGCCGCGCCCAAGCGCAAAACTTCGCCTATGACCGCGTACATGCTTTCGGCACGCATAAAGAAGTTCAAAAAGCCGGGGCCGGCGATTTCGACTTTGGCAACGTTTGAGTTCGCGGGTAAATTGGCGACAATTGCGGCGGCAAGTTCACGCGGTTTTTGCGCCAAGAGTTTGGCGGCCGCCATCGCGGCATTGCAGGCAAAGTCGCCGTGCTCACGCGATTTCGTGTTCTCGACTAAAAATTCTGGCATTGCTGGGGCATCTGAACTTTCAGGCGCTTGCGCGGCAATCAATGCGGTCAGTGCTTGGTTAACCAAGTCACGAATTAACTGTTTCATCTTGCGTGCTCGAAAATCGATGTGCGGAGCATAACCGCAAGGCACTAAACGCCAGCAAAAAGCGCGCGTTTAATCGGCTAAAACGCCGAATTACATCGACGCAACGGCCGTGGCGGCTAGCGTCCGCGCATAAATCCAGTCAAGATTCGATGCTAACCGCTAATGAAACATCCCCATGACGACTATAAAAAACCGCCAAGCGACCGCGTTTGCGCCCGCTGGCGTAGGCAATGCGGCGGTAGGCTTTGATCTGATTGGGCACGCGCTTGATACCACCGATAGCAATGGCAGCCCGCTTGGCGATAGCGTTTCCGTGCAATGCTGCGATTCTGCAGAGGTCAAAATCACCGCGATCACCGGCCTAGATATCCCTCTGCCGCACAGCGCCCAGGAAAATACCGCCGGGCGCGCGGTGTTGGCGTATCAGCGCGCTTTGGGCTTAACCCACGGCTTTAGCCTGCAAATTCATAAAGGCATTCCGCTGGGCTCGGGCCTGGGTGGGTCCGCAGCCAGCGCCGTTGCGGCGGTGGTCGCAGCGAATGCGGCGTGCGGTTCGCCGCTGAGCTTGGCTGAGCTTTATCCCTTTGCGCTGGAGGGTGAATGCGCTGCCAGTGGCGCAAAACATGGCGACAATGTCGGCCCGCAGCTGATGGGCGGGTTGTGCTTCACGAATGCTGATCGCTGTATTTCGCTGCCCGTGCCGAGCGGGCTAACGGCGGTGGTGGTGCATCCAGATTTTGTCCTGGAAACCAAATTCGCGCGCGCCGCATTGGCGGTGCCGTTTCAAATTAATGAATTCGTTGCGCAAAGCGACAAACTGGCCGGGTTTTTGATTGCGCTGTATCAAAACGATCTAAGCCTACTGCAGCAAAGCTTGGCGGATGTCTTGGTGGAGCCAAAACGCGCGCCGCTGATTCCCGGCTTTTACGCCGTGAAACAAGCAGCGCTAGACGCGGGTGCCATCGGCGCCAGTATTTCCGGGGCCGGGCCGAGCGTGTTCGCGTGGTTTATTGATCGCGAGTCGGCTGAGCGGGCGAAATTAGCGATGCAGGCGGCGTTTGCAGCGGTTGGTTTGCCGGCGACGGGCTATATTGCGCCGGTTGCCGGGCGTGGGGCGCGGGTGGTGGCCCTTCGAATCGGATTGGCGAATTTCCTGGCGCAATTGGCTTAGGATTTGTTGGGATGCATCTAAGCTTTGTGCTCGCAGCGAAGTATAGTGCTGCCGATTCGGCCACATCATTGCTGCATATCCAACTAAGAGGCTTGCGATGTCAATCCAGTATTCCCAGCGCGCACAAAAACAGTTTAATCCGCGAGATCGCAAGTCAAAAAAGGGCGGAAGGTCGTTTTCGGCTTGGCTTATTACCGGCGTGGTCCTGGTAGTACTCTACCTTGGAAGCCTACTGTGGAACTGGTATCGCTTCACAACCACGGCGGAGATTGATCAGCACCGCGGAGTTTTGGAGCACCCAAAACTCGCGCAATGGAATAACTTCAACGCCCGCTTGCCAGGCGAAATGCGCTTGTGGGCCTGCGAAAAGCTCATGCAGCGCGAGCAGTCAATACGAAGAGTGCAAATAAGCGATGTGCTATCGCCGGACAGTTGCCGCGATGGGTTCGACCCGAACGCTGCAACCAGCTTTGAAACGACGGTGCGTGGCCATCAAAAGGCGGCGTCTGTTGCCGCCGAAGTTCAACGCGTGCCTGCCGAGCGAATGACGCAGCTTGAAGTCTGCGTCGCTGACACCATGCTCGCATCGCTTACGCCGGAAGAGCGCAGAGCCCTAGACAGCACATCAGCCAATCGCCAAATTTTGCTTCGCATCAATGAAAAAGGGATCGCTGCGCAACGGCGTTGTCTCGAGAAATTTAGATAATTGCGCAGTGCTGGGTGCGCTGCCGATTATTGGCTTGGTTGCCCAGCGCGCCATTGATACGACTCTGATAGCGCTTGCCGGTGGTTTTGAAGAAATTAAGCACATCTGCATCAAGGCGCAGGGTCACTTGTTGTTTATTCTCAGTTAAAACCAACGCGCCTGGTCGAGTCCATTGAACCGGTTCGGTCGAACGAGCGATATCGCTATAGTCGATTTGATCATCAGTCATCGCCGCCAATTCTGCCAACTGCTCACGCTGTTGCGTTGATAGAACTAGGTGGTCCGGGTTTAGCTTAAATTTCACTTTACTTGCCTCACAAATGCTAAACCGGGGCCTTAATCCACCGCCAACCCGCCCGCGCACGCGATTCCACACGCAACAATCGATGCAGCGGCTTCAGCACGCGCTCCACGGTTTGCTCAAATTTGTAAGGCGCGTTCAGGATCGCTAAACCACAGCCGTTCAGGCGCAAATCTGAGACATCGGGGTGGATGCACAGCTCGGCAAGCATCACATTTTTCGCATTTAAAGCAGTCAACGCGCGATAAAAGGGCGCTAGTTCGCGGCCGATTTTGATCGGATACCAAACCGCATAAACCCCGGTCGCCCAACGGCTTAATGCGCCCTGTAGAGCATCCGCAATCGCGGCAAATTCATGGTGATCCTCAAACGGTGGGTCGATCAGCACCAGCCCGCGCTTGATTTCGGGCGGCAGCGCGGCTTTTAGACGCTGATAGCCGTCCATGGCATGCACGCGTACGCGATGATCGCGGGAGAATAAATCCGTCAGTGCGCTGGCTTGAGTCGGCTCCAGTTCGCACAGCTCCAAGCGATCCATAGCGCGCAAACGTGCGGCTGCCAGCAAAGGCGAGCCAGGATAAACGCCAAATTCGCCGGAATTGACGCTTTTCACGCGTTCAACATAGCGGTGCAGCTCCGGCGGCAGGCTGGATACATCCAGCAGCTTGGCAATCCCTCCTTTCCACTCGGGCTGGTCCAGCTCAAGCACATCCAGCGCGTAACGCCCACGCCCAGCATGGGTTTCAAAGTAATGCAGCGGCGTCGGCTTTTCAGTCAAGGCACGCAGCAATTCAAGTAATACGGCGTGCTTAAAGCAATCGGCAAAATTACCCGCGTGGAAGCTGTGGCGATAGTTCATAGACGGGGCAGTTGGCTTTGGATTAAGAATGTGAGTTTACATGTGCAGCGAGATCGAGTCGGCCTTGCAATGGCCAAACCCGAATTAGACTTTAGAGCGTGCCTAGCGCAAACCGCTGCGCCACATAGTTGTCGATCACCGCAATAAATTCCTGCGCGATATTATCGCCGCGCAAAGTCATAGCTTTGGCACCGTCAATAAACACCGGAGCCGCCGGTGCTTCACCGGTACCGGGCAGGCTAATGCCAATGTTCGCCTGCTTGCTTTCGCCAGGGCCGTTGACGATACAGCCCATCACCGCCAGCGTTAAATTTTCGGCGCCCGGATAGCGATATTTCCATTCCGGCATCTGGTTGCGCACGTGATCTTGGACGGTTTTGGCCAGCAGCTGAAAGAATGTGCTGGTGGTGCGCCCACAGCCTGGGCACGCGGTCACCATCGGCGTAAAAGCGCGCATCCCCATGGTTTGCAGCAATTCCTGCGCCACAATCACTTCTTTCGTGCGCGGCTCGTCCGGCTCGGGCGTCAGTGAAATCCGAATGGTATCGCCAATGCCTTCTTGCATTAGCACCGCGAGCGCCGCTGTTGAGGCCACGATCCCTTTGCTGCCGATACCCGCTTCGGTCAAACCCAAATGCAGCGCGTGATTGGACCGCGCCGCCAAATCCCGATACACCGCGATCAGCTCCTGCACGCCGGATACCTTGCAGCTCAGCACAATGCGATCAGCTGGCAAGCCGATTTCAATCGCTTTTGCCGCACTGTCCAAAGCCGAGCGCACAAGGGCTTCGCGCATGACTTGGGGTGCGGATAATGGCAGCGCTAGTGCTGCGTTGGCATCCATCAGCTCGGCCAGCAAACCTTGATCTAAGCTGCCCCAATTCACCCCGATACGCACTGGTTTCCCGTAACGAATCGCGTGTTCGATGATTTCGGCAAATTGGGTATCGCGTTTGCGCCCAAAGCCGACATTGCCCGGGTTGATTCGGTATTTCGCCAGCGCTTCCGCGCACGCGGGCTCGTTTTGCAACAGGGTGTGGCCGTTGTAATGAAAATCGCCAATGATCGGCACCACAATGGCGCGCTGGGCCAGCGCATCGCGAATGCGCGGCACCGCAGCCGCGGCTTCAGGCGTATTGACGGTAATGCGTACCAACTCGGAACCGGCGCGCACCAGCTCGGCAATTTGCTGCGTCGTGCCTTTAATATCCGCAGTATCGGTATTGGTCATCGACTGCACCACAATCGGCGCGCCACCGCCGACGATCACTTTACCGATTTGGACGGCGGTGGTGATTTTGCGGGTAGGGCTCACAAACTATGTCCGGTGATTCGCTTGAATGCTTGGTTGTAGCGCAACACCGTGCCGTCAATTACGGATTGCGGTAAATTCGGTGCCGGTGGCGCTTTATTCCAATGGATCGACTCTAAATAATCACGCGCGAACTGTTTGTCGAAACTGGGCGGGTTTTTGCCCAACAAATAGTCATCAGCGGGCCAAAAACGTGAGGAATCTGGCGTCAGCATTTCATCCATCACAATTAGTTTGTCGGTCTCATCAAGTCCAAATTCTAACTTGGTGTCCGCAATAATGACGCCACGCGCGGCGGCGTATTCGGCGGCAAATTGGTAAATCGATAAAGTCGCTGCGCGCACCTGCTCAGCCAAATCCGCACCGATCAAAGCCACAACGGCATCGAAAGACACATTTTCATCGTGATCGCCCAGCGCTGCTTTGGTTGAGGGCGTGAATATCGGTGCGGCTAGCTGCTGCGCCAACAGCATGCCGCTGGGCAGTGATATGCCACAGACACCGCCGGTCGCCTGATATTCCTTAAAACCCGAACCGACCAAATAGCCGCGTGCAATTGCCTCGACTGGCAGTGCGCGTAGACGCTTGCAGCGCACACTGCGCTGGCCGTAAATCGTTGCATCAACGCCTTCCGGTAAACCCGCGTCGAGCACATGATTTGGGCACAAATGTGCAGTTTTGCCGAACCAAAAATTAGAAAGCTGGGTTAGTAGCGCACCTTTGCCGGGAATAGCATCCGGCAAAACCACATCAAAGGCGCTCAGGCGATCGGTGGCGACAATCAACAGTTCATCCGTGCCCAGGGCGTAAACGTCCCGGACTTTGCCTCGATGCAGCAGCGGAAAGGGGAGGTCAGAGCTAAGCAAGGTCGCTGGCATATCGGGCAATTTTTAAGGGGCTGGCGCAATTCTAGCGGCTCGCAGCTTTAGCAACACCTGCCGGGCGCATTTGCCCGCTTTTGCACCGTCCGCCTTTGCACAACATAAGGCAGATCAAACTATTTTTGCCGGGCGTGATGGAGTTTTGCCAGAAATTCCGACTAACAGGATAGAGGCGAAACGTTTCCTGCTGATTTGTTGAGCGGAGCAAACAAAAACCTCAAAAACCCCAACCTACTCAAGGAATATTTATGCGCGTCGGCTCCGCTTCCATGCAATCTAGCAACCCAACCCCTAGCAAGCGCACCGGCACCGGTTCACACCCTGCTTAAGCAACGTAGCGGCAAAATCATTAGCCACAGCAGCCTAAGTTGAATTTTTAGCCTTCCCTTTTCGCAATTGATAGATACGCGTTAGCGCCCTGCGCGCGTGCATAATATGCAATTACGGTTACTAAAAATTGTGCAGGCCAACGATGGCGCTCGACACCGACCTAAAACTTTTGCTTGCGGACGAACGCATTAGCGACCAGTCAGAATTGTTAGCCGCCCTTGCGCTGCGCGGGCATGTACTGACGCAATCGACGCTTTCGCGCAGGCTAAAAGCTTTGGGCTATCAAAAGCAGGATGGCCGCTATACCCAGCCCGGGGTACCGGGCTTTAAGCTGGTATCGGTAAGCTTGGTCGCACCAAATTTACTCGTGCTGCGCACCGCACCTGGTTTTGCCGGCGCGCTAGCGGTGCGTTTGGATGCAATTCCCTTGCCCGGGCAAGCGGGTACGATTGCGGGCGATGATACCGTGTTTGTTGCGGTGCAAATGGAGCTATTGCCAGCGGCGGAGCGGGTGGCTAGGGGCTGGATTTAGCTTGGTTCCGGTTCCGGCGCAGCCACAGTCGCGTAGCCCAACTTCCAAACACCATTACAGCCGGAATCACCCAGCCCAAAACTGCTGCGGTTGCCAGCTTAGCGCCATCACCGTTTGCCAGCTCAGCAAACTCGGCATCGGTCTTTGCCGTAGAAAAATTGATCACGTTAGCTGCCAGCGCGTAAGAAAACATGGCCGCCCAACCACAACCAATGGCAAACAAGGCCCGAAGCCAAGTTAGCCAAGCGATTTTGAATGGATTCAAAGTTAGAAAAAGTAGCGCGGGCAGCGCAAGGCTCATCCACCAAAGTGTTTCGATTGCAAACGTTTCCAAATCGCGCTACTTCCGCTTCGGCCAAGCCGCCACAAATGCCGCCGCTGCAACTAGCCCCAGCGATAGCACGGGTGCAGCTAAACCGAAAATCATGACGTGCGGGCGGGTATCGAACACATACAGCAATGCCGCCGCCGCCAGCATCGCGACGCCTAAAATCGCCAGCACGGTGGTGCGCTGCATGGCATAGCTGGCGTCGGTCAAACGTGCAATGTCTTTGCTACTCATTTCCATATGGGTTTTTCCGGCGGTGGCTTGTTTGAGATATTCAAACAGCAGGCGCGGCATTTCTGGCGAGTTTTGCACCCAGCTCGGCAGCCTAGTTTGGATGTCTTTTATGGCGCTTTTGAAGCCGTAGCGCTCCGCCATAATTTCGCTTAAGACTGGCTTTGCCGCACTCCAAATATCCAGCTGCGGCCACAGCGTGCGCGCAATGCCTTCAATATTGAGCAGCGTTTTTTGCAGCAATAGCAGCTGCGGCTGCACGATCAGCTCGTATTTGTGCGCCAGCGAAAACAGCTTCATCAGCACTTCGCCCAAGCTAACTTCTGACAGCGGGCGGCTAAAATACGGCTCGCAAATCGTGCGTACCGCGCCTTCCAGTTCATCGACGCGCACGTGGCTGGGCATCCAACCGGCTTCCAAGTGCAGCTCGGCAATACGGCGATAGTCGTTGTTGAACATGGCGGCAAAGTTTTCCGCCAAATAGCGCTGATCCAGCGCGCTGAGCTGACCCATAATGCCGAAATCAAGCGCGATTACGGTCGGATCCTCCGGGTGTTCGCGGCTAATCAGCAAATTGCCTGGGTGGACGTCGGCGTGAAAAAAATTGTCGCGAAACACCTGCGTGTAGAACAGCCGTACACAGCGCTCGGCGAGTTTTTCGAAGTTCACGCCAATGGCTTTCAGGGTTTCCACATCATTGAGCGGCACGCCATACACGCGCTCCATCGTCAGCGCGCGCTGCTTGCTGTGGCTAAAGATCATCTCCGGCACTTTCAGCTCGGTCGAACCCAAAAAATTACGCCGCAGTAAACTGCCGTTCGCACCCTCACGCAGCAAATCCACCTCGTCAGTCAAAGCGCGCTCAATTTCCGCCACTACCGCCTTCGGGCGAATGCGATCACTATCGGCCAAGCGCTTATCCGCAATCGCGGCCAGCGCGCGCAGCACCCGCAAATCCCCTTCGATTTGCTTCTCGATGCCGGGGCGCAGCACCTTAATCACCACTTCGCGCCCATCTTTCAATGTCGCAGGATGTACTTGCGCAATCGAGGCGCTGGCCAGTGGCACGGCATCGACGCTGCCAAAAAGCTCTGAAATCGGCGCACCTAAAGCGGTTTCAATGGCTGCAATGGCAACATCACCGGGAAAGGGCTTGACGCGATCTTGCAACAGCGCCAATTCGTCGGCGATATCGGGCGGCATCAAATCCCGCCGGGTCGATAAAATTTGCCCGAACTTGACAAAAATGGGCCCCAATTCTTCGAGCGCCAGCCGCAAGCGCGCACCGCGTTTGAGCTTAGCAACGTCGGCTGCTTCGTTGCGAAACCAAGTCAGCGGCGTAAAAAACACCGCTGCAGGCGTGATTTCATCCAAGCGCCAACGTAACGCCACACGCGCAATGCGCATAACCCGCCACAGGGCGCGAATTTCACTAATCATTGGCTGTTATGCATGGGTTGTTCGCTTGGCTCAAAACTGTGTTCCGACCATAAGCGCCGAACGTGTAGTCTCTGCCAAATTGCAAGTGGCGACTCGGCAACATAAGCGATACATGTTAAGGGTTTTGCCTTCATTCAAACCCATTGGCAAATTCAATGACATTCATGGAGTTTCGGCCAAGCTCTACCAAATTATCACTTATATCCGATTCCACTGTATCCGGCGGCGCGATAACTCCGATTAAGTTCGTGTGCGTTGATGCATCTAGTACGGCTAAGTCAGCAAACCCGCCCGGCAATAAATCGAGCTGGAAGCTAAAGGCACCGAGACGGGAGGTTTGATTGCAACTGCCATGGGTCGCAACACATGTAAAACTGTTAACGTTTGCGAATTCTGATAATACTTGGGCACCAGCAACTGGGTTTCTACCCGTGTTTTCTACGCGCAACATATAGCGGTATTCGCCCTGTTGCGTAATTTCGATAAAGCGCTTAGAAATTTTAAGGGCGACTTTTGACTCTGGCGCGTCGATTGCTGAGACTTTCGATATTAAATAACGAATATTGCTGCCGTTAAATTCACGTTCAAGGATGATTCTGGGTGCCGAAATTGTTTTTGCTTCATACTTCGCGACGTACTTTTCTGGGCCGTAATAACGTTCCGGCGGAAGTGGCTGCCACAAATTCAATTTTATACCGGCGGCGTTAAAATCATCCATCCAATATAAAAAACTACCTGCTAGACCATAGCTGGGGTCATCGTCACGAAAACCTAGTTCTGTGACGCCAAGTCCTCGCGGGCGCATCACAAATCTTTGGCTAGGTGAGCTACGATCTATTACGTGAGCGCCCGAAGGGGTAATAATAAGATAGTTTGTCAAAATTGACGGGGCTTTAAAAAGGCGTATAGCCAAGGCTGTTTGCATGTGCACTGGTACGCCAGAGAAAAAATATTGAACCCCAGTAGCGCGAACGAAATCACTCGATACTTGCATGCTTTGGGGTGAAATTTGTCCAGTCTCTAAGTTCACCCGATTGATGTTTAGCTGAGCAAACGAAATAGGACTCCAGATACTGTCTCGCGCCCGATACGAAATTTCATCGCTAGTGACAGCCAGTAATTCGTTAAGATCAATGTCCGCATTAATATTTCGCCATTTTAATTGCCCGCTACGGCCATCAATGCGTTCAAGTGCTCGGCCATCAACGCGAAGAAAATCACCTTGAAATAGTGGGAAATAATTTTCTACAGATGTCCAAAGCAGGTTGCCAGAAACTGCATCAACAATTTCCGTGATATGGGCAGAGTTCTCATAAAGAACACGCGAGAGTTGCACAACATTACCGAAGTTGATGCCGTCAAGCAAAGCACCGTTGGTAACGCCGCTGGAAAAGTCCGCATCCTGGCGCCATTGCACCAATCCTGTGGCTGATGCTAGGCTCATCACAGTGCTATGAATTGTCGCGCCACTTTGCAATTTAGCCGACAACACAAAGCTATTTTCAGACGCCGATCCAGTGATGCCAATGTCACCACATTGCAGCCATCCACAGGTGCCGGGCATAGTCAGCTGATGTTGAATTGTTTTGCGCCACACTATACTTCCGTCGAGTAAGCGTCGTTTAGTGATTTGGATAAAACTACGCGTTTGACTTTCATAGATCAAACTGGTTAGATAAACTGCATCATTCGAATATGTTAATCGTACTTGGTATGCGATAGGTTGAACCGGATTCGCTAAAATTGAGTGCAGAAGCGCGCCGGTTTTTGGTGAATAAATATCAGTCCGGTCACTGCGATTTATTATTATAAAATTGTCAGACGCTTCAAGCGCCCCCTCGTTTAAGCTTGGCGAAGACACATCAAATATGGGGCTTCCAGTATCAATATTAAATCCCATAAGTCGCGAATTATTGCGAACAATTAATTTTTCATTAGTTATTATTATCTGACTTGCGGAAGTGGCTGAAAGTGACCAAACTTCGGTTCCAGTGTTAGCGGCGTGGATACGATATTTAAGTTGATCAAATGAAACTAAATATCCAGGAGTGTACTGCATAAGCCCAAATAAAAAACCCCCATTTAATGGCGGGCGAATTATATCGCCAGAAATTAGATCAATTAGGCAGTAACTACTAAAAGCGCGGTTTGCACTTAATAAAACTGTGTTCAGATCGCCAGCGCAAACGGAATTAATTGGGCGCGCTGCCCGACCAGTCTCAATATTAATTTGTGCGATAGCGCGTGTTTGGAAGTCCGTTACCCACAAGCCAGCGCTGGCGTTGCCGAAATATATTGAGTGGCCCGAAGCATTTATTAATTCAGCAGTTTTTGTCGCCAGTTTGCCCCTAGTTGCGATTTGACGACCGGTAAAGGATTTATTTGCTGGTAAGGAAAAGGCAAATCCACTACGTTCCTCCAACGTTTGAAGCGACGGCGAAATTAAGCTCGCACCGAGATAACTTGCAAACCACATGTTGCCATCTGCAGTATCCGCGGCAAGCTCATAGTTGTTGATGTTGAGTTGCATTTTTCCGGTAATCAACCCCGTTTGCATATTGATTCTTTCGACGTAGGTCGTTTTCGCGGTGGAATAAGTACGCCAAAGTGCGCCATCACTTGCCACCGCCACACTGCGAATCGGCAAGGGAATTTGTGTGTCCAGCGTCTCTTCCTGTTGCCAATTAATTTCTGCCAAGGCCGCGCTTAGACCCAGCAATTGAAGGCACAACAGGACAATACAGTGCTTAAAAACCTTCATTTACCCTACTCAATTTAAATGCTGCTGCAAATTGTATCAAACCGTAAAGCTAGGGCATAGGCTTTGCCAAGGAGCCGTCGCTGTGTCGCGCCGCGAATTGCAAGCACCGGCTGCAATTTGGCCGAGGCTGGCGCGCAAAAACGCAACACATCATGTGATACATTTTAGCCACCCTATGCAAGGCCCAGCGACAGTGGAATCTACAACTAACGTCCTCACAACCGCGCGCGAAGCGGTACATAACTTCACTTATTTTGCTGATTTGGCTGAAACAGGCGTCGAAGTTACGATTACCCGGCGCGGGCGCGCATCTCTCAAGCTGGTGCGGGCAGTAGTGCAATCGGAGCTTCCTGATCAGGCAGCGCTGAAGAAAAAAGCGCTGTCGTTTCGTGCGCTCAAGCCTTATCCAGGCAAATTCAATCGCTCGGATGCTTATGATTTGTAGCTTGGACACGAATATCTTTGTTTATTGCATTGACGCGACCGACACCAAAAAACATCAGCTAGCCCAGGCGCTGTTGGCACGTGCAATCAATGCGCATTGGCCAGTCGCGGCGCAGGTTTACGGTGAATTTTATGCCGTCGCTACGCGCAAAGGCCTTGCCAGCCGCGCGGGCGCATTTGAGATGATCGAAACCTGGCAAGCACTGCTTACACCACTGCCCTCTAGCGTTAGCGCGCATGCGGCCGCTCTGAAGTTGGCCGCGACTAAACAAGTGCAGTATTGGGATGCCCTAATTATTGCGATCTGTGCCGAGAACGGCGTTAAAAGGCTTTACAGCGAAGATGCGCCGTCCGCGAAAAAGCTCTTGGGCGTTCAGTGTGCATCGCCCTTTTAACAACTTGTTTGCCATCTCGCCTACCGGCGAGACTCCTTTGCCGTGTCGCCTACCGGCGAGACTTATAGGCAAGCGGCTGCACGCAGTAAATATTTATTGTCTGCGCAAGCGCTTTCAGCCACTATTTCAGCGCCACGAACGAATCGGACTAGATCATGCCAGCACCGTCAACGCAGCGCTTTTTAAGCGGCCTAATTTCTGCCTGCTTTTCCGCCCAGCTCTATGCAGCGGTGGTGGACTCAGGCGCAGTCGCAAT
>JANNYA010000192.1:0-3637 GCA_031409855.1 Rhodanobacteraceae bacterium
AGCCGCGCCCGGTTTTACGTTCCGTACGCGCCAGGGCATATTCTTCCTTGCTTTGGGGGTGCAAAAAAACGGGGAAGTCGCTGCCGACTTGACTGTAGCCTGCTGCAAGCATAGCTTCCGGGGTTGCCCCGACGACCACCCAATCGCGATCTTTGACGGGCAATCCGAGCAGGGCATCACGTACCGCCCCGCCCACTAAATAAACCTGCCAATGCGCGTTTTCGGCGCTAAAACAAGGCATCAAAGTCGATTTCTTCAAGTTTTTTCGGCTCGCCCAGTAGATTGCCCTGGACAAAATCCACTTTTGCCGCACGCAGCCAGGTCAATGATTTCGCACTGTCTACTTTTTCGGCAATCACGCCCAATTTCAGTGTGTGCGCCATTTGCGTGAGCGATAGCGCCATGGCGCGGTCCACTTCGCTGCCGGTTTTGTTGGATACGTGTTCGCCATTGACCTTGACTAAGTCAATCGGTAGCCATTTTAAATGGCTGATTGAGTTTTGCCCCGAGCCAAAATCGTCCAGCGCAAAGCGCGCGCCCATGGCTTTCAACTGCACCATAAATTTGCGTGCGGTGTGTAGTTGCGCAATTTGGCCGGTTTCGCAAACTTCAAAAATAAAGCGTCGCGCATCAACACGATGGCTTGCGAAAGTATTTTCAATGTGATTCAACGCTTCTGGATCCATCAGCGTTTGATTCGACAAATTGATCGAAAAATTCAGTTTCACATCTTCAGGAATACGGCTAGCAAAGCGCACCGTGCGTGCGATTACCCATAAATCCACTTTTGGCATTAGGCTAAAGCGTTCGGCAAGCGGCACGAACACGCCTGGGCTGACCCACTGGCCATCGCGGTTCACCAGACGAATCAAAATCTCAAACGTCGTGTCCACGCCGGGCCTGAAGGGTAGGGCGTGCAGCTCCTCGGTGCTCATTTTTGGATCCGTCGAGCCAATCGCCACAATCGGTTGCGCCAGCAGCACAATGCGATCTTCGGACATCGCCTCTTTAATCCGCACCGCCCAACCTGCTTCCAGATCTTTTGCCAATCTGGAATCGCTTTCCACCACGAAAATCTGGGTTTGATTTTGCCCGCGTCGTTTCGCTTGGCCGCAGGCTTGGCGCGCGTTTTCCATGACGTATTCTGCCGATGGCGAATCTTTGCTAACAATGGCGACACCCACGGAAACCGTCACAGCGACACTTTGCCCAGCGTGGGTCAAATAGCGCGATTCGCGCAGCATTTCGCGCAGGCCATCGCTGATCGTGTAGATATTTTCCAACTGTACGTTTTCCAGCTTGAGCGCGAATTGATCGTGCTCAAGGCGCGCCAACAAGTCGTTATCGCGTAACCTTGCCTGTAAGCGTTGGCCGATTTCGACCAGCAGCTGTTGTCCAGCAATTTCGCCCGCATTTTCAAGCACTTGCGTGTAGCGATCAACGTCTAAAAACAGCACTGCGGTATAGCCACCGGCCTTGCGTTCGGCCACGGTTTCCGCCAGCCGCAGCATAAAAAAGCGTCGGTTCGATAAGCCGGTCAGCTTGTCGTGATCCAGCTCAAAGCGCACGCGCTCGACGTTTTTTCGATCTGAAATATCGCGAAATACCACCACCGAGCCCTGGCGCTGGCCACCATTCATTTGCGGCACCACGCTCAGCTCAACCGGCAATAGTCGGCCCTCGTTGGTGCGAAACAGCGTTTCTACACGTGCAGCATTGACGTCTGATCGGGATTCTGCGGTGAATTCCGTGCTTGGCATACCGATGATTTCAGATTCATCGCCATAACCTAGTAATCGACAACCCGTGTGGTTCAAAAATGTGACGCGGCCTTTTTCATCCAGGCCATAAACGCCGTCGCCAACCGTGCGCAGAATGCCGTCCAAACGCTGGCGCTCGGCTTCAATTTGGCGCCGGTCTTCAATATTGCGCACGAGTGCCTTGATGCGCGCCAAAGTCAAGGAAATGACCTCGTTTTTGAACATGCATTCAATCGCGCCCGCGTCTAGGCATTGTTGAATGACTTCGTCTTTATAAGTCGCAGTAATCAGCGCCACCGACGCGTTCTTCGTCATCGGATCTGCGCGTAATTTGGTGACGAGCTGATCGCCCGTGCCGTCTGGCAAATAATAATCAACGATCACCAAGTCATAGCGCCCAAGCCGCGCCTTACTTAAACCTTCAGCGATGCTTTCCGCCAAATCCACGATAAAACCCTGCGCGGTTAGCAGCTGCTGATAAGTGCGGCGCACGCTTACCGAGTCATCAATCAGCAAAATGCGGGTCGGCCCGGTGCTGGTGTCGCGTGCGGTTAGGCTGGCGCTAAACATCAGTGCTGGGGCTAGCTCATCAATCGCGCCGGGGAGCTGCCAAAACTGCGACCATAAAAGCCGCATCGCACTGCCGCGCGCAGCCAGCCAGCGATCTAGTTTCGGCAGCGGCGCGTGGCTCAGCAGCAGAATAGGCAGGCTTTCCGGCGGCAGTTCCTTGATGACTTTTAACAGCGCCTCACATTCCGCTGGTTCCTTTTCCGGGATGCCAATAATCAGCAAATCCGGCAATTGCGCATGGCTGATGCGCGATCGGAGTTCTTCAATCGCATCGCCAAAGCGCTCAAAATGCTTGGAAATGGGCACCTGCGCACTTTCTAAAGTGCGGCTGAGCAAGTTAAACAAAGTCGCGGAACGTTCGACAACTAAAGCTTCTGGCATAGCGCTTTCCGAAAAATCAATGCGCCAACGCTAGCAGAAAGTGGGGGAAATGTGACTTAGTTTGTTAATTTTGACCTTGGCAGTGCAAAATCGATGCCACTTACTGCAACGCGCCTTAGCGCAGCGCATTATCCTAAAAACGGCAGTTGACCGCTGCCTAACTTCGATAACGCTATGAATATATTGAAAATTTTGGGTGTTTCTAATTTCACCTTGTGGGCGAAAGACGCTACGAACAAGATTGCACACTTTTTTGACGCCCCAGCATCGTTATTTCGTCGTTGCAGGCAATGAGCATGCTGCCTCCTCATGCCTTGCTGGAACGCCAAAAAAATGCACACTCTTGTCCGTCCAACTGCCGTTTCTAGGATTATCGCGCTAATCCAAAATTACGTGTGGCACAAAACGCGCACTGTCTCGGGTTATGTATCCAGTGTCTTCGCGTATACCCAGGCCTCCAGCGCGGTCAGCGATCATCCACGCTCCTAATACCGCGTGGTATGGGCCAAAGCGCGGCAGGGGCACATAAGCTTGGCGAATTGTTGTTCCAACATAGGGGCCCGGACTGTCCTCGCGTGTGCCATCGTCGCGATGAATCTGCACATTGGCACCCTCTCGCGAAAGTAGCGGTTTGCGCACCCAGCCTGATCCCAGTGGTGCCGCCGAATCGTCGAAAAAACTCGGTAATAAATTGGGATGATGCGGATGACGCTGCCACAAATGCGCTAACACGCCCTTGTTTGAGAGCAACGCCTTCCACGGGGGTTCAAACATGCGGATGCCAGCACTTGGCAGAGCTTTTCCGAACGCATCTTCAAACATAAATTCCAAAGGGTAGAGCTTGAACAACGACTGGATGACGCGGTTGTCCAGATCGGTGAAGCGGCCATCGGTGTTTAAGCCAATGTCTTCAATGTCAATCAACG
>JANNYA010000193.1:0-1610 GCA_031409855.1 Rhodanobacteraceae bacterium
TTAGCCGTGTTTCGTTCATGTTGATCACCATCCTTGAATGATCAACCCATCAAAACCACCTCGCCTAATCCAATTTCAGGCTCACGCCTGCTTGGATTCACGTCGCGAACTCAGGCTCATACCTCATTGGACAAGGCTCACACTTTTAAATTTTGTTACATCCTGTCATACTAGCGGGCTGAACAGGGCTCTCCCTCTACCGCCCGGCGCCCGCCTGCATATGAAGCTACAAGTACTACATCAAGATACCACCATGATCGCTTTCGATAAGCCACATGGTTTGGCCGTGCACGAAAGTGACTACACTGGCCCCTTAGAAGATACCGCCGTTGCGCATGCGCGTGAAGAATTTGGCGAGGTTTTTACCGTACATCGCTTAGATGCCGCAACCTCCGGCGTTCTGCTTTTTGCGCGCAGTAAAGTGGCGGCAGCGAAACTCTGCGGTCAATTTGAAGCGCAAAGCGTGCAGAAGAAATATCTGGCCGTGGTGCGTGGCTGGGCACCGCAAGAAGGCGTGATTGACCAAGCGCTGCCGGATACCAATGGCGTGGTAAAGCCAGCGCGAACTACGTTTCGCTGCTTGGGCCGTTGCGCGCTGCCGGTACCGATGGGGCGCTATCCACAGGCGCGCTACAGCTTGATCGAAGCGACGCCCGAAACCGGCCGCATGCATCAAATTCGCCGCCATTTCAAGTTTTTGAGCCATCCACTGGTGGGTGATGTGCGCTACGGCAAGGGCGACCACAATCGCTTATTCCGTGACAAATTTGGCCTCAATCGCCTGTTACTGCACGCGTGGCAGATTACCTTTGACCACCCCACAAGCGGTGAGCGCGTCGAGTTAACGGCACCGATTGACTCGGAATTGACCGGCGTTTTTACTGAGCTAGGTTGGACGATTCCGACGGGTTTGCCGGTGTCGCCGGTAGTTTAGCCTTCGCTTAAGGTGTGCCCTGGAAGCGCTGGGTTTTCAGCGCTTTGTAGGCATAAAGTGTTTTAGACCAGCGGTTTTATGCCAATTGGCTAAAAACCCCCAAGCACACCGACGCCAAGTTGCACGCCGGTCATGCTCGGATCAAAGGGCAGCAATCAGCCGCCCGTTGGCCTACTGCGCCGCTGGATCCCCCAATAATCCCACGCCCAATTGCACATCAGTCATGCCCGGCGGCAATTGTGCCTTAGCCTGCATCAGCGCCTTACCTAGCGGCACGCCTTGATTAATCAGCGGCAATAGCTTTTGCGCCAATGCTTCATCGTGGGCAGTTTCGGTCAACGTGCCAGGGCCCAGCACCAAACTGGCGCCGCGGGCTTGATTCAGCCAGGCGTGGCCCAGCGTGTTGTGGGTTGGATCAACGAAATAGTTGGTCCAGCACGCCCACTGCAACACTTTCACAGGTTGCGCGTTGGTCAAAACGCCGCTGCTGAGCTGGCTTACGCTCAGAACATTGTCAAAGCTCCAACGGGATGGCCCGGCGTGGCCGAAATATTGCAGCCATTGGCCGCCGGTATTGACGTGCTCGACAATGCTTTGGTTGACCTGCGCCGCGCTCAGCAGATCGCGTTCGGCGCGCTGTATTTGCAGACTCGGCAGCAGCGGGGCAAGGCTGGTA
>JANNYA010000194.1:0-58646 GCA_031409855.1 Rhodanobacteraceae bacterium
GTGATGACCTCAATACGGGTTTTGCTGGAAACCTGATTTTCAAATCGAATTCGATAGCCGACGGTTCCAGCAACAGGCTCGTCCAGCTTTGCGGCCATAAACATCGCCGCCGCGCGCGCGGCAATGCGGCGCGGTTCCAGCAACAATATTTTTTTGCCCGCTAACCAGGGCTGATCCAACAGCGCAATTGGCACCACGGTCGTTTTGCCAGCACCAGGCGGCGCTTCCAAGACCACACGTTCGGATCGCGCGAGTGCCGCTAACAGTTCCGGCAGCGCCGCCAGGATCGGCAGCGTGGGCTCAAGCGGCGGCGAATTAGCCAACTTCAACCATCTCGAAATCCGCTTTGCCGACACCGCAGTCGGGGCAAACCCAGGATTCTGGAACATCGGCCCAGCGGGTACCGGCTTTGATCCCGTCTTCCGGCCAGCCCGCCGCTTCGTCATAAATCAGACTGCACACCACGCACATATAAGTACGAAAGGCTTCCGTCGCCATAAAATCGTTGCTCAATACTTAGAAGCCTTGGATTTTGGCAGGCTGCGCGCTAGAAATGCGTGATGCCACCATTGGTGGACTGCAAAAGTTCAGGCTCTACAAAAAGCTAATTCGCAGCAGTGGCCGGGTGCCATTTATACTGACGGATCGTCATCCCCGAATGTTTTAGTCGGGGATCCATCCTGCACTTGCGTAAAGTACAGCTAATTGCAATGGTGCAACGCCAAAACAAGCGCCCTGGATTCCCGCCAAAAGCACGCGGGAATGACGAACTCAGAGTGCCACCTCATTAACCTCGAATCAGCGAAAATTACCGAGATTCCCCGTCAGTTTAAATGGTACTCGCATTGGCCGGTATGCATGACAGATGCTGTGCGCCGGACATTCGTCACCAGTGCGTCATTAGGACTCGAAAGCCAGCAAGCCTCACAACAACGGTGCCAATAATCGTAACGGCGCACTCAGCGTTTCGCGCAACCAACCGACGCGTTTGATTTGTTGACTACAGTCGGACAGCAGCGCGCGTACATAAGCGCCGACGGCGGCGATTTCGGCATGCGAGTAGAAAATGGTCATCACTTCGTAGTTTAAAAACAGGCTGCGGGCGTCTAAGTTGGCGGTGCCAGCGGCGGCGGCGCTGTCATCAATCAACAGCAGTTTCGCGTGCAGCATGCGCGGTTTGTAAAAATACACCTGGGCGCCGCAGTGGCTGAGTTCGCGCAAATAGTTCGTGCGTACCCAGTCGACAATTTGATTGTCCGAACGTTTTGGCACCACAATAATGACCTCCACACCGCGCCTAGCCGCCAGCGCCAGGGCATTTTGCAGGGCTTCGTCCGGAACAAAATAGGGTGTTACCAGCCACAGCCTGCGCTGCGCGGTAAAACAGGCGGACAGCAGGGCGCTGTACCAAGTGTCGTCGCGCATATCCGGCCCGCTGGGAACGATCTGCACGCGTGCGTTGATGCTGGCAATTTCGCCTTGGCGAAATGAATCAAAAGATTCGCTTTGGCGAAATGAATCAACAGATTCGCCTTGGCGAAATGAATCAACAGATTCGACGGGTATCGATGGCTCGGGCACGCATGCATCGAGGGTTGCTTGCACCGCCGGGCTTAAGCGTTCGCCGGTGGCGAACTGCCAGTCGGACAGAGCAATATTTTCCAGCGCGCGCGCGGCGGGGCCTTCAATGGAAAAACTAAAATCTTGCCAGGCGCTCGGCACGTTGAGCGGGCTCAAATAGTTTTCCGTGATGTTGCGCCCGCCGGACCACGCGTATTGGCTGTCAACGGCTACAATTTTCCGGTGGTTGCGCAAATTCGCCACACGCAACGCCCATAAACGCGTGACCGGGCGAAAGCGAATCAGCTGGCCACCGGCGGCGCGCAAAGTGCGCGCGGCGGTGGAACGCAACGCGAGCGAGCCGATATCGTCCACCAGCACCTTGACCTCAATCCCGGCAGCGGCACGTTCGGTGAGCGCGGCGAATACCTGAGCGCCCACAGCATCACCACAAAGGTCATACATATCCACCAGCACCCGCGTGTTGGCAGCGCGAATCAGCGCGATCAAATCGCTTAGGGCATGTTCGGGATCACGATGAATGCGCACCCGATGCCCATCAACCGCGCCCGACACGCCCAATCCGCGCAGCAATAGATCCAGTGGGTGCGCCTGTGCTTCCACCACCACCGGATAGCTTGCCGCTGGCAAGCGCCCTAGCCGATGCCGGGGCCGCGCCAATTTGCGCGCACCAAAAAGCAAATACGCAAACACGCCAACGTAGGGTAAAGCCACCAGTACCAACAGCCACGCCGCCGTCGTCGCCGGTGCCCGGCGTTGTTTCAGCACATCGCCCACCATTAAAAGCGCGATGAATACGCCCAAGCCCAGCGCCAAAACTTCAGCGGCGATTAGGTAGGGATGCAAGTCGAAGTTCGGCATGGTTCAACTTCCTTTTAGATCGCGACGAGCTTAACTGCGGCGTATTACAGCCGGAAACTCTGCCCCAAATACACCTCAATCACCTTCGGATTGACGGTCAGTACGTCAGGTTTACCTTCCGCCAATACCACACCGTCATTAAGCACATACGCGCGGTCGGTAATGCCCAAGGTTTCGCGCACATTGTGGTCGGTAATCAGTACGCCGATGCCCAGTTTTTTCAGCTGCTGCACAATTTTTTGGATTTCGCCAACGCTGATCGGATCCACGCCTGCGAACGGTTCGTCCAATAGAATGAACTTTGGGTGTGCGGCCAGTGCGCGCGCAATTTCGACGCGGCGGCGCTCACCGCCGCTCAATGAAATGCCCAAAGAATCGGCGATATGCTCAATTTGCAGCTCGCCCAACAAGCGATCAAGTTCGGTGTCGCGCTGTTTCGCGTCGAGGCGTGGGTTGAGTTCTAACACCAGGCGAATATTGTCGGCGACGCTAAGCTTGCGAAAAACACTGGCTTCTTGCGGCAAATAGCCAATGCCTGCCAACGCACGCGCATGCATAGGCAAATGCGTGACGTCTTTGCCATCCAGCAAAATCCGCCCCGAGTTCGGGCGAATCAAACCGACAATCATATAAAAACACGTGGTTTTACCGGCACCATTGGGGCCTAGCAAGCCGACAATTTCACCCGGACTGACTTGGCAAGAAAAATCCCGCACGACCGTGCGCGCGCCGTAGCGTTTCGCCAGTGATTCAGCCTTGAGCATAAATAGTGGGTACCTGCGTTTGTGCGTGGGTCATAGGGGGGCTTAAAGTGGCGGCAATAAAGTCCCGCAGTGTATGTCAGCAGCGGCTGGATACATGCGTTTACGCTGAATCTGGGTGCGCGTGCTGGCATCGGGTTAGTTTGCACAGGGCGCGATTCAAACTGAAGGGGAATCTCGGTAGTTTTCGCTGATTCGAATTTAATGGGGCGACGGCGCACTGAGTTCGTCATTCCCGCGTGCTTTTGGCGGGAATCCAGGGAGCTTGTTCTAGCGTTGCACTATTACAATTCGCTGTACTTTGCGCAGGTGCAGGCTGGATCCCCGACTAAAACATTCGGGGATGACGATCCATCAGTTTTAATGACACCCGTTCGCACACCATCCACGTGGCTAAATCCGACGATTTTGCTAAAGTCACAGTGCCGTGTTCGCGGCGCTGCAGGAGTCGCCACCATGTCACAATTTTCCAGTTTTGCTGAGTTCTACCCGTTTTATTTGAGCCAACATCAAAATTTGAGCTGTAGACGCCTGCATTTTGTCGGCTCGATTGGCGTGCTTGGCCTGCTTTTACGGGCTGCAGTCACGGGCAATGCGTGGTGGTGTCTGGCGGCGTTGTTTTGCGGCTACGGTTTTGCCTGGGTCGGACATTTCTTTTTTGAACATAATCGACCCGCGACGTTCAAGCATCCGTTGTATAGTTTTGCCAGCGACTGGGTGATGTTCAAAGATATTTTGACGGGCCGGATCAAGTTTTGAGTGCGTTTGGCGCAACAGGTCGCAATAATTCGAGTCTAAATTTTAAGTGAGGCAATGCAATGGTTGAGCTTGACGTTGATATTTCTGCGCTAAGCGCGGCTGAGCAACGCATGCTCGCGGGTTTGGTGCCCTTGTTGGACCCGACGCGTGAAGGCGTGTTGCGAGTACACACAAACGTGCTTCCCGGCGCGTGGCAGTTGGTGCCCAATACGACGCGTTTGAGTGCCTTGGATTTGATCGCGCCGAGCGGCACCGTGCGCGCCAGCTTGTCCCGTCCGATTGTGCTGGGTGCGCTGAAGCGCATGTTGACGGAATTGGCCGGCATGCCAGCGCCGCGCATTGTGCCTGTCGATGTGATAAAGCCGGTGCTGCCTGCGGCTAAACCCGCCAGCAAAACCGTGGTGCGGCCCGCGCTTGGCGAACTCAAAACACGCGATTTGAAAACCAGCGACTTGAAAAGCGCCGTCAAAGCGGCCGACATCGTCACCGACCCGCGTGGTTATTCCGGTAGTGCAGATATGCCCGCATTTTTGGATGCGCTAATGCAAGCCGGGCCAGGGATTTTCGATTTGCGTTTTCCGAATAATGAGTCAGTGCGCATTGATCGCGGCAATAACAGCTTTCGCTGCCGGGGTTTCAACCGCAGCAACTTGTATATGCGCTTGATGCAACACGGCGCGCTTTGGACGAAGTTAAGCGGTGTGGCACCGCCGAAAAGTGACGAAACGCAAGCCAGCATGGGGCCACTGTTATTCACCATTGGCGTGATGACCGCGAAAGAACGCTTTATGTTGGGTATCCGCAATGCCGCCGGAAAATATGACCACACCGAGCTAGAGTTCCAAATTCGCTCACCGGTTGCCTATGCGAGGTTTGCCGACTTTGGCCGCATTGCTGAGGCGTTCAAAGAATTTTCGCCCGTGGCGGATGCAGCGCAAAAGCTCGCGATTGCGCCGATAGAAGTGCTGGGTTGCCTAAACGGCTACGCCGCACTGGGATTAGTCCGAACTCGGTCGCGCACGCTGCACAGCGCTGCGCTAGAGGACAAAGCGGCGGATGGCAAAAGTCTGTTTTCGCGGATCAAGGCAAGGTTTACCTGAATTTTATAGTTCGTCATTCCCGCGCACGCGGGAATCCAGGATTCGCAAACTTTGCATTGGCCAAACTCTGCGGCACCGCACCTGGATCCCCGCTTTCGCGGGGATGACGAACTACTCAATGACACCTATTTGCGCAAGTTTGTTACTCAAATAGAATTCAAACTTAACCGCGCTGATTCACCTAAGCATCGGGCTTGGCCTGCCACACTTAGCAACTTGTCGCGTTAGAAGTTTGAAACTATGACTGCTCCTGCTACCTCAGGCCGCTGGCGATTGGGCTTGTCGCTGGCGCTGCTTACTTGCTTGTTTTGGGCAACTTTGCCGGCCGCGCTGAAAATATCGCTAGAAGTTATCGAGCCGCTAACCTTGACTTGGTTTCGTTTTTTCTGCGCCTTTGTTTTTACCGCGATTTTGGTCGCAGCACGCGGACAAATGGCCGGGTTTCGCGCGCTGGGGCGGTGGCGCTGGCAGCTGCTTTTCATTGCCGCCATTGGGCTGATTGGCAATTACGTTCTATTTTTACTGGGCTTGAAATACACCACGCCCGCGAACGCGCAGCTGCTCATTCAAAGTGCGCCGCTGATGCTGGCGATTGGCAGCATTATCATCTTCAAAGAAAGCGTCAGCCGCGGTCAAATCTGTGGATTTTTGGCGATAGCGATTGGCCTGAGCCTATTTGCGCTTGAGCAGCGCGAAAAGTCAGTCGCCGCCACCAGCTATGCTTTCGGCGCCGCACTTATTTTTATCGCCGCCGTCAGCTGGGTGCTGTACGCACTAATTCAGAAAAAGCTGCTGGCGCGGCTCGGGTCGCAGCAAATCATGCTGGTGATGTATTTCATCGCCACCCTGGCGCTGCTGCCGTTCGCGCATTTTAGTAACTTTGCCAACCTCGATTCGGTGCACTGGTGGGCCATCGCTTACTGCGCGATCAATACCATTGGCGCATACGGGGCATTCGCCGAAGCGTTCGTGCATTGGGAGGCGTCACGCGTATCCGCAGTGCTGGCGTTAACGCCGATTATGACGATCACGGTGATTAGCGTGCTGGCACCACTCATGCCGACACATTTGACGCCAGAACGGATCGGCATGTGGGGTTGGCTGGGCACCGGGTTGGTGGTAAGCGGTTCAATCTTAGCGGCGCTGCTCAAACGCAAGCCGCCTGCGGTGCTAAGCGAGTCACAATGAAACATTCATCAGTCGCTGCTGGCCTAATCGTCAATACGCGCGGCGAATATCTGCTGGCACAGCGCCCGCGCGGCAAAGCACATGCGGGGCTTTGGGAATTTCCCGGCGGCAAGATTGAAGAGGGTGAGGATGCCGCCTCAGCGCTGGCCCGGGAACTCAAAGAAGAGCTGGATCTTGAGCTGTTGTCCAGCGCGCCCTATGGCGTCTACACACATATTTATGCAAAAGAAGAAGTTGCTTTGACGCTTACGGTCTTGCGGGTTATGGCGTGGCGTGGCACTCCGGTCGGCTTAGAAGGCCAAGCACACCGTTGGGTTAGCCCGGCGCGGATTCATCGTTTGCAAATGCTTAGCGCGGATCGCCCAATTGCGCTGGAACTCGGCCTGCCTGATACGCTGTTAATTACGCCCGAACCGCCGCCACCCGGCGCAGGTGGCGGCGCACGGCGAATTTGGCTCAGCGCACTGGAACGCGCCTTGCTGCGCGGACATAAACTGGTGTTGCTGCGCGTCAAGCAGTCGCCCTTGATTGCGCAGCACGCGATTGCCGCGCTCGCACGCGACCTTGTGAAACAGCACGGTGCTGAAATCATGCTGCAAGACGACGCCGAACTCTGCGAACGCTGGCGTTTTGGCGGCGTTAGCCTCACTTCAAAAGCCTTGGCATGCAGTAAAAAGCGCCTTCTGCCCGCCGAGCTGTGGCTAAGTGCCAGTTGCCACTCATCGGCGGAGTTAAGCCTAGCCAATGCCATCGGCTGCGATTTCGCTACGCTCAGCCCGGTGTTGCCAACGCTGAGCCACCCAGGCGCGCCTAAGCTGGGTTGGCCGCGCGTAACTGAGTATCTCAGCGCGCAATCCCTACCGGTATTTGCGCTTGGCGGTTTGGCGGCAACGGACTTAGCCGTTGCAAAAGCGGCGGGTGCTTGGGGCATTGCGGGCATTTCGGCGTTTTGGTCGGCGCAATAGCGCTAACGAATAGCAGTCGCAGTGTTAACTACTGCACCTATCCATGAAATTCAGGGCCTGGGCTCTCTTAATCGAAGTGTGACGTCATTTGTTATCACCGGCGAGCTTCGCATCCAACATCGCCACCACGCCTTTCAAAGGCGTCAGGCACAGCAATAAGCCCAGCAACACACCGATGCTATTGGCGGCCAAATCATAGTAATCCGGGCTGCGATACCAGGTTAGCCCTTGCAGCACTTCGAGTACCGCACCCATGCAAAACAGCGCGAGTGCATAGCGCAAGTGCAGTCGAAAGTGGCTCAGTAACTGACCAAAATAGCCGCTCAAACTGGCATACGCGAGGATGTGTTCGTACTTATCAAAACCCTGCGGCAATTCCACCGGCGGCGCGGGCATGGGAATGAGAGAAGCAATAAAAACAAAGGCTAGCAGGCCCCAGGCAATAGTCCACCAAAGTTTTCTGTGTTTTAGCTCGCGCATTTCAGCTCTACGTTAAAGCTCTAAAGACTGCCGCGCAGACCAAAACGGTTCAATACTGAAGCACGGGCAGATTCGGGCAATTCCCGCGCAAACGCCATCAACTTGATGCGCTCGCCCATCTCGCCCGGCAAAGTCAACATCCGCACTTGTCGGGTTATTGTCAGCCTTGCGCGTTCGCTCAAGGTGCCCAAATTCTGCAAAACCTGCGCCAGTGCGCCGTGAATCAAAAACTCAGCTTGACTCATATACGCCGCTAACTCCAGCCCACAGTCAGCGCCCGCTTCTGCAAGCGCGGTGAATTCGACTGAGCTGCTTAAGTCCACCAAGCCTGGATACCAGAATGGCGCGTCAAACATGCGCTGTTGGTAATGGCATACCAAAGTGCCAGCGCTGCGTTCGGGCAAATAAAATTCATGGCGTGGATAGCCATAATCAAACAGCAACACGAGGCCTTGGTGCATCGATGCGGTTAAACCAGCCAGCCACGCGCCGAGCTGCGGTTGTATTTCTGAGCGATAGCCTTTTGGCAACGCCTCCAGCAACTCCGGCCCGAGCCTGGCTAGAACGCTAGGCATTTGCGCAGCTAATGTGTACGCGAACCCCGCGCCATCAGCGCAAACGCAGAGCTCGCGCGCACCATCGCTGCTGATCTCGAATCGTTGCGTCGGCAGCGCGTCGACAATTTCGTTGCCCAGAACAATGCCGTGCCAAGGGTCATTCGGCGGCGCGTCCAACCACTCGACCAGCGACAGTAAATCCGGCACCTGTTTTGCAAGCGTTTCACGTTGCCGCTGTCTTAAATCTGCCGAACGTTCCAGCAGCCAGTAACGCGCGGGCAAGGCATTGTGTGCGCTGAGCACCTGCAAAATATCGGCCGCCATCGCACCGGTGCCAGCGCCTACTTCCAGAATGCTGGCACCGGGAAGTGCGGTCAGCGTCGGCAAGAGTGTCAAGGCGATGCAGCGCGCAAACACATCGCCCAAACCGGGTGCGGTAACAAAATCACCATCGGCACCAAACTTGTTTAAACCGGCGCTGTAATAGCCCAAACCTGGGGCATATTGGCAAAGTTCAAAATAGCGATCAAAACCAATCGCGCCGCCGGATGCGGCAATTTCTTTCCGAATCAGCGCGCTTAACTTGTGGCTGTGTTCGATGAGTTCGCCGGGTGGCTCAGGGAGCGGTAGTTTTGTCATTGATTAAAGCTTAGCAGCCGACGTAAATCCCCGCATCTGTAGTGCAGCTCCTACGCGCTTTTTACTTATCGGTTTTTACCGAACGTCAGCCTGTTAAACTTGCTGCAAACTCCAACCGTCGATGCCCAATGGCCAAACGCATTAAATATCTGCAGACCGATCGCGGCGAGCTTCCCATGTATGCCGAAAGTGTCGTTGCGCAAGATTGGGACAGCTACACCGACACCGATCACGCCGTCTGGAAACAGCTGTTCGAGCGCCAAAGCGCTTTATTGCCTGGGCGCGCCTGTGATGAATTTATGGCGGGCCTGGAAGATTTAAAGCTGCGCCCCGATCAGATTCCAAGATTTTCTGACGCGAACAAAGTTTTATTTGCCAAAACCGGCTGGGTTTTGGTTGCCGTTGAAGGTCTATTGCCAGATTTGCGTTTCTTTGAGCTGCTAGCGGCGAAACAATTCCCGGTGACCTGGTGGATACGCGAACCGGAGCAAATCGATTACATCAGCGAACCGGATCTATTTCACGATTTCTTCGGCCACGTGCCACTGTTGGCGAACCCGGTTTTTGGCGATTATTTGCAGGCTTACGGCGCCGGTGGCGTAAAAGCGGCGGGCTTAGATGCACTGGGCTTTCTGGCACGCCTGTATTGGTACACGGTGGAGTTCGGTTTGATTCAAACTGCACAGGGTCTGCGCATCTATGGCGCGGGTATAGTTTCCAGCAAGGGTGAAAGTCTTTACAGCTTGGACAGCACAGCACCCAATCGCATTGGTTTCGATTTGCTGCGCTTAATGCGCACGCGCTATCGCATTGACACGTATCAACAAAGCTATTTCGTCATTGATAGTTTTAAGCAATTGTTCGATGCAACTGAGCCGGATTTCACGGCTTACTACACGGCATTGCAGGCGCAATCAGCGTTAGGCGCCGGTGAAATTGCCCCAGGCGATACAATTTTGCAGCGCGGCAGCGGCGAGGGCTGGGCGCTGGTGGGGGATGTTTAGCGGGCCAGCACACCACACAAATGAAACTTGGGCGCAATCCGCGCTAACCTAGCCCGCTTTGCATCCCAGGATCCTGCATGCCGTTTTTAGAACTCCACCTACGTTTGCGCGCCAGTGAGCAGCCGCTAGTCGAAGCTGCGATTGAAGCTCAGGGTAGCTTAGCGATCACTTTACTGGACGCGGAAGACGTGCCGATTTTAGAGCCGGGCGTGGGCGAAACCCCGCTGTGGCCGGAACTAACTTTGACCGCACTGTTTCCGGTTGAGGTCGATAAGCTCGATTTATTGGTGGCGCTAGACGAGGACATCCCCGCGCATATTTTGCACACCGCGAAATTCGCGCACGTCGATGATAAAGACTGGACGCGGGTGTGGATGGATACTTATCAGCCGATGCAGTTTGGCAAGCGCCTTTGGATCGTGCCGACCACGCACACGCCGCCCGACCCGGATGCGGTGAATATTCGCTTGGATCCGGGTTTGGCGTTCGGCACCGGCACGCATCCGACCACCGCAATGTGCTTGGCGTGGCTAGATGGGCTCGATTTGCAGGGCAAAACGGTGCTCGATTTCGGCTGTGGCAGCGGTATTTTGGCGATTGCGGCATTGAAATTGG
Source organism: Rhodanobacteraceae bacterium (assembly GCA_031409855.1). GTDB lineage: Bacteria > Pseudomonadota > Gammaproteobacteria > Xanthomonadales > SZUA-5 > JANNYA01. The sequence goes on from JANNYA010000194.1 coordinate 10,511, forward strand.
GCGCGGCGCGCGCGTACGGCGTGGATAACGACCCGCAGGCGCTAATCGCCAGTCAAGAAAACGCCTATCGCAACGGCGTGCACGAGCGCTTTACCGTGCTATCCGATAAAGACAGCGCGCCCCCACCCTGCGATGTGCTGGTGGCTAATATTTTGCTGCCGCCACTGTTGGCGCTGAAAAAATTGCTTGCTGCGGGCTGCAAGCCGGGTGCGTTGGCGGCGTTTTCCGGCATGTTGGCTGGACAAGATTCGGAGTTGGTTCCGGCGTATCAAGGTTATTTTGAAGGCTTAGAAACTCTGCAGCAGGGTGATTGGATACGGGTGGCGGGACGGCGGTGCATGTAAAGCTCCGATCGTTATCGCGCACAAGCCGCTTAACTCAAGATCAGCTACCTACTGAGCGCGACTTCGACCCATGCATAGGCGATCTCGATGCACAGCACGCATGGAAGACTTTCGGTGGACTGAGCCTCGAACACGCGCGCGAAAAGTTTCTTGAAAACCCGATGTGCTACCAAGAAGACTTCATGTTCATGGGCGGCAAGGCGTTTGCGTTTTATTTTCCGGTAGTCGAGGGTTACTTGAAATCCGTACCTGCGGGGTTCAATGACCACGATCACGAAGCGTGGATTCTCTCCCGTGGTATCGAGGCACAGTTTCAAGGTGTGGACCTCGCACATGTGCGCCATCTTATTGCACGGGTGTTCGCGCTAGCTGATTTCGTACAAGGCAATATCGAGCGCTTTGGGTATGATGAGCGCGAACGTAACTGTGTGGCAGGCGGATGGTCGGACTTGGTTTGTCATTTGAAGTCCCTTGATGCGTCTAGCTTGTAAGCGGTTCAACCCGACGCGGTTCGCGTCCAGACTTGGGGGTGGTTGTCTACTCGCATGCCTGCGCCAAAAAAAATACCCACCAAGGATTGCCATGAACGAAACCATCACCCAACTACTAGCCCAAAAAACCGCAGAAACCGCCGCAGGCGCGTTTTTAATCAATTTCAAATTCGACGATGCAACACAACTGTTTCTGGACACTCGCGTGTCGCCCGCTCGCATTAGCGAGGCTTGCGACGAGGCATCGATGATGACGATGACCAGCACGCCGAATGATCTGATCGAAATGTTGAATGGCCGTTTGGACCCGATCAAATCTTTTATGAGTGGACGCATCCAAATTGATGGCGATATGACGATCGCGATGAAGCTTGCCGCTTTGTTTCAGGCCAGCTGAAATGACTACTGCTAATGAAACCGTCGCCGCTGGCACCAGCCTGTACCCCAATCTGCTGCAGCCGCTGAATTTGGGTTTTACCCAATTGCGCAATCGTGTGGTGATGGGTTCCATGCACGTCGGCTTGGAAGAGGCGGAAAACGGTTTCGCGCGCATGGCGGCTTTTTATGCCGAACGCGCGCGTGGCGGCGTGGGTTTGATCGTGACCGGCGGTATTGCACCGAATGATGTCGGCCGCCCTTATGGCGGCGGCGCGAAAATGACGACGCAAGCCGAGGCGGATCAGCACAAGCCCGTCACCGCCGCCGTACACGCTGCGGGCGGAAAAATTGCGATGCAGATTCTGCATTTCGGCCGCTATTCCTACCAAAAGCCGCTGGTAGCGCCCAGCCCGATCAAAGCGCCGATCAACCCATTTACGCCGCGCGAACTCAGTTCTGATGACGTGCTGAGCACCATTGCGGACTATCGCCATTGCGCGGTTTTGGCGCAAAGTGCTGGCTATGACGGCGTTGAAATCATGGGTTCGGAAGGCTATTTGATCAACGAATTTATCTCCACGCGCACCAATCACCGCAGCGATGAGTGGGGCGGCAGTTACGCCAACCGCATACGCTTTCCGGTTGAAGTCGTTAAACAAGTGCGGGCTGCCGTAGGCAGCAATTTTATTATTATCTATCGGCTTTCGATGCTGGATTTGATTGACGAAGGCTCGACCTTAGATGAAGTCGTCACCTTGGCGCGCGCCATCGAAGCGGCGGGTGCGACGATAATTAACACCGGCATCGGTTGGCACGAGGCGCGCATTCCCACCATCGCCACCAAAGTGCCGAGGGCGGCGTTTGCCTGGGTCACGAAACGCTTGATGGGTTTGGTCAACATCCCGCTGATTGCCACCAACCGCATCAATACGCCCGAAGTCGCGGAAAAAGTTTTGGCCGATGGCTGTGCGGATATGGTTTCCATGGCCAGGCCATTTTTGGCCGACCCGGAATTCGTCATTAAGGCGGCGCAGGGGCGCAGCGACGAGATCAACACCTGTATCGGCTGCAATCAAGCCTGTTTGGACCACACGTTTGCCGGGAAAATAACTTCCTGCCTGGTCAACCCGCGCGCCTGCCACGAAACCGAACTCAGTTATGTCGCTAGCGCAGCACCGAAAAAAATCGCGGTCGTAGGCGCAGGGCCCGCTGGCATGAACTTTGCCGTAATTGCCGCCGGGCGCGGGCACGAGGTCACGCTCTTTGAAGCAGCTGCTGAAGTCGGTGGACAGTTCAATATCGCCAAGAAAATTCCCGGAAAAGAAGAATTTGAGGAAACTCTGCGTTATTTCCGCCGCCAGATCGAACTTACTGGCGTCAAGCTGCGCCTGAATCACCGAGCCAGCGCAGCTGAGTTGGCGGACAGTGGCTTTGAGCTGGTGGTTTTAGCGACCGGCGTTAGCCCACGAAACCTCAATATTGATGGCATTGGGCATGAGAAAGTGCTGTCGTATTTGGATGTCTTGCGCGACGAACATAAAGTTGGGAAAAGCGTCGCGATCATCGGTGCAGGCGGCATCGGCTTTGATACCGCTGAATATTTAGCGCACGAAGGCATCAGCCCCAGTGTCGATCTGGCGCGCTTCAACGCCGAATGGGGCATCAGCACGCACCGCGATGCCACCGGCGGCACGACTGCGGCGACGGTGCACCCTAGCCCACGACAGATCACCATGTTGCAACGCAAAAACGCGAACTTGGGCGATAACTTGGGCAAAACCACCGGTTGGATCCACCGCACCCAGCTGAAAAACAAGCGCGTCGAAATGCTGGGCGGTGCGGAGTATCTAAAAATTGATGACGCCGGCCTGCACGTCAGTTTTGGCGGACTAGCGCCGGTAGTTTTGGCGGTTGATAACGTCGTGGTTTGTGCGGGGCAAGAGCCGTTACGCGATTTGCAAGCGGGTTTGATTGAGCGTGGCATTGAAACGCTTTTGATTGGCGGTGCGTATAAAGCCAGCGAGCTGGATGCGAAAGCGGCAATCGAGCAAAGCTCGCGTTTGGCGGCGGCGGTTTAGCGCTCTAATGTGTTGAAATGTGGCAGCGCACCGCAAAGTACCCTACTGTCTAGCACTCGACGTAACCTACCCTCAATGCGACGCGCCACCCACAGTACAATCGCATGTGAACATTCGTGTTGCCGCGTTAACACTCGGGTTATTCGCCGCTGCGGGTAGTACGCTTAAGCTTCATTTTGGTGACTTTTGTCCTTAGGAGCTACACTTTTGGCCGCGTTTCGATCGCTGTGAATACGCGTTACAAAGCCTTGCTTTGGAGCAATGTCAGCCTGGTTTTGGTGCTGTTAGGCATTTCGGTGGGTATGCGCCAACCACTGTTGCAGCAATTTTCAGTGCTGGAGCGTCAGATTATGGCGAAGCAAATGAGTCATGTAACGGACGCCATTCTGATGCACGCGGAGCAATTAGATACCAACGCCGTAGCTGAAGCCAGTTGGACGGAGATGCATACTTACTTAGGCACGAAGGCCGTTGATGCGGACCCGAATTTTTATGCTGACAGTTATTTTGGCAGCGTCGGGACATGGAAATACGACACCCTTGGCCTTTCGGATCGCTGGGGAACGTGGCGGCATTTGGACAGGGTAAATGTGCAAACTCAAATGCTGCAGGTTGCTCCGGCAAATTTACGTCAGCAAATCATTCAGTCTTTGGAATTGCAGCGCTTTCCTTCCGATCACGAGCCAGCCCTGACTGAAAGCCGCAGCATCTTTGTTATGGCGACTGCGCCGCACCCGCTATTACTTGCAAGCCGTCCGGTACTGAAAAGTACCGGGCAAGGCCCGCGACACGGCACAATCGTGCTCGGCAAAGAGTTAAATCAAGCTTTTCTGGACGAACTGGTCCGAAATACCACACTCACGGCCCAGCTGATTCCAATTGCGCCCAGCCGCCGCACCGATTTGACTGCCGAGCCTGGACAATTTCTGAAAAATGGCGGCAACATCCAAGCCTTGAATCAACAATGGCTTGCGGGCGAGCTTTTCTTGTTTGATGGCAAAGAGCAAGCGATCTATCGCCTGCGCGTCACCGCACCGCGCCTGGAATATCAACAGGGGCTGGCGATGCTCAATCAGCTAACCATCATCCTATTCGCGGTTGGAATCACACTTGGCACGGTCATCAGCTGGCTGATGGATCGAAATTTCCGCCACCAGCAAACATTGCAATCATCACAAGCAGCGTTGCGCTTGACCAATCTTGAGTTAGAAAAGCTCGCCAACCTTGATGGGCTAACGCTTGTGGCAAATCGCCGTGCGTTTGAGCACTACCTACAGCTTGAATGGTTGCGCGCTTTGCGCAATCAGACACCGTTGACATTGATTCTTTGCGACATCGATTATTTCAAACACTTCAATGACAGCTACGGCCATTTGGCCGGTGACGCTTGCCTAGTTCAGATTGCGTTGGCACTGAAGCGCGCGCTAAAACGCCCTTCGGATCTAGTGGCACGCTACGGCGGCGAGGAGTTTGCGATTATCTTGCCGGAAACCACGCTCGCAGGCGGAAAAATCGTTGCACAACAACTGCTTGAGCAGATCCAAGAACTTAAAATTGCCCATACGAATCCGGCCGATCAGGCGGTGCGGCAATCAGGTGCGTCTACTGGTGAGTTTGTGTCCTTGAGCTTTGGCGTCGCCAGCATTACCCCGCAACCGCATGATTGCGCCGATGCATTAATTGCGCAAAGCGATCAAAATTTGTATGCCGCGAAAGACCTAGGTAGAAATCAGGTTTTTGCATCCTAGGTTTGCGGTGATTGGTTGACTAAGAGTTAGCCCTATAGCAGGCACGGTATTCGTAAAATCAGGCCATCATTGAAATAACCGCCACACATCCAGCTCCAAGCCAGGATTCGCTCGCTACACTTCGCGCCTCTTAAATGATTGCCGGAAGGAAAACGCCATGACGCATCCAATTTTGCAAAAACTCGGTTTGAGTACGAACGAAGCGGGCTCGTATTTGGGGCACGGCGAATGGTCCATGCCTGGCGTCGGCAGTTTTACTAGCCATATTCCGGCCACCGGTGCGGTGTTGGGCGAAGTCAGCTCGGCGACTGCGGCGGAATACGAAACGATTATTGCGCGGGCGCAGGCAGCATTTTTGGCGTGGCGGCAAATTCCTGCGCCCAAGCGCGGTGAGGCGATTCGCCTTTGTGGTGAAGCCTTGCGCAAGCACAAAGACGCGCTGGGCTCCTTGGTCAGCTTGGAAATGGGCAAGATCAAGCCGGAAGGTGATGGCGAAGTGCAAGAAATGATCGACATCGCCGACTTTGCCGTCGGTCAAGCACGCATGTTGTACGGCATGACCATGCACTCCGAGCGGCCCGAGCATCGCATGTATGAACAATGGCATCCGCTCGGCTTGGTGGGCATTATTTCCGCGTTCAATTTCCCGGTAGCGGTTTGGGCATGGAATGCCTTTTTGGCGGCGATTTGCGGCAATATTTCGATTTGGAAGCCGAGCCCAAAAACCCCGTATTGCGCGATTGCCTCACAAAAAATCTGCAATGAAGCCTTAAAAGACGCGGGCTTCCCCGAAATTTTCTTTATGTTTAATGATGGCAGCAATGCCCTGGCGCAACAGTTTGTGGATGACCGCCGTGTTGCCTTGGTGAGTTTCACCGGCTCCACCGAAATTGGCCGAGCTGTCGGGCAAAGTGTTGCTGCACGCATGGGTAAAAGCTTGCTGGAGCTGGGCGGCAATAACTGCATTATCGTCAGCGATCAAGCCGATTTAGCGATTGCAGTGCCGGGCATTGTTTTCGGCGCGGTAGGCACTGCCGGCCAACGCTGCACCACCACGCGGCGTTTAATCGTGCAGGAAAAAATTGCGGACGAACTTTGCGCAACCTTAGTAAAAGCCTATGCGCAAGTTGAAAAGCGCGTCGGCGATCCGATTGAAGCCAGCACTTTGCTCGGCCCGCTGGTTGATGAACCGTCAGCAAAACGCTTTGATTCGGCCGTTGCGGCGGCAAAAGAACAGGGTGGCCAGCTACTGTGCGGCGGTGGCCGTATTGCGCGCCCAGGTAGCTACGTGCAGCCGACAATTTTCCGCATGCCCGCGCAAACAGCAGTGGTGCGGCATGAAACGTTCGTGCCAATTTTGTACGTAATGACCTATAAGACCTTAGCGGAAGCGATTGCCTTGCAAAACGACGTGCCACAGGGTTTGTCCAGCTCAATCTTTACTTTGAATATGCGCGAAGCCGAGCAGTTTTTATCCGCATCGGGCTCCGATTGCGGCATCGCCAACGTCAATATCGGCACCTCGGGCGCTGAAATTGGTGGCGCATTTGGTGGCGAAAAAGAAACCGGCGGCGGCCGCGAATCTGGCTCGACCAGCTGGCAGGCGTATATGCGTCGACAAACCAACACGATCAACTATTCGACGACGTTGCCGCTGGCTCAGGGCATTAAGTTCGATTTCTAATCCGACTAGTTTGTTGCGGGACTTGGTCTAAGCAAAAACTGTGGGCGAGGCCGGAATCCAGGGCTTGCAGCCCAGTTCCCACTTGCCAAAATATCTAAAACAGCCCTCAAAAACACCACGCCTTTGCTGGATACGATAAATAAAAGCTGCAGTATAGTTAAAAAAAAACGCGAGCCCAAAGCTCGCGTTTTTTATTACAACATGACGACAAATCTTAAGTGCGCTTGCCGCGCCCAGCTTGCACGCGGGCGTTTTCGGTTAGGTGCTTTTTGCGCAAACGAATCGACAGCGGCGTGACTTCGCAGAGCTCGTCGTCTTCGACGAATTCTAGGTTTTGCTCAAGCGAGAAGCGTACGGGCGGCGTGAGTACCAAGTTGTCGTCTTTGCCGGAGGCGCGGAAGTTGGTCAGCTGCTTGGCCTTGGTGGCGTTCACGGTCAAATCGTTGTCTTTGGCGTGAATGCCGACGATTTGGCCTTCATAGATTTCATCGCCTGGGGAGACAAATAAGCGCCCGCGTTCTTGCAAGGAATATTGCGCATAGGCTGGTGTTGGGCCGCTGCCGTTAGAAATCATCACGCCGTTCGGACGCGCGGCAATCGTGCCAGCGACGGCTGGGCCGTAGTGATCAAACACGTGGAACATCAAGCCGGTGCCGCCGGTCAGCGTTTTGAATTCGGTTTGGAAACCGATCAAGCCGCGCGAAGGCATCATGAATTCTAGGCGTGAGCGGCCTTTGCCGTCGTTTTCCATGTTCTTGAGCTGCGCTTTACGTTCCAGCAAGCGCGACATCACCGTACCTTGGTGCAGTTCTTCCAAATCGATCACGACTTGTTCGTAAGGCTCGCAAATTTCGCCGTCGATCACTTTCTTGATGACTTCTGGACGCGAAAGCGCCATCTCGTAACCTTCGCGGCGCATGGTTTCGATCAGGATCGATAAGTGCAGCTCGCCACGGCCAGAGACTTTGAACTTGTCTGGATCTTCGGTTTCTTCTACGCGCAAGGCGACGTTCGATTGAATTTCTTTCATCAAGCGCTCGCGAATCTGGCGCGAGGTTAAATACTTGCCTTCTTTGCCCGCAAACGGTGAATTGTTGACGCAGAAGAACATGCTGATTGTGGGTTCGTCCACCAACAGTGGCGGCAAAGCTTCCGGCATATCAGGGCTGCAAACGGTATCGCTAATACCCAGCTTTTCAATGCCGGTGATCGCGACGATATCGCCCGCTTGGGCTTCCGGCACTTCGGTGCGGGTCAGGCCCATAAAGCCTAAAATCTGCACGACCTTACCGTTGCGCTTGACGCCTTCACGGTCAACGATCACAACGTTCGAGTTGGATTTAATCCGACCGCGTTGAATGCGGCCTATGCCGATCACGCCAACGTAGCTGGAATAATCCAGCTGCGAAATTTGCATCTGAAACGGGCCGTCGCGATCCACCGGTGGTGCTTTGACGCGATCCACAATGGTTTGGAACAGCGGGGACATATCGCCTTCGCGTACCGTGTCTTCCATGCCGGCATAACCCATCAATGCGCTGGCATAAACAATCGGGAAGTCGAGCTGGGTATCGTTCGCACCCAGGCGGTCAAACAGATCAAAAGTTTGATCCACAACCCAACTGGCGCGCGCACCGTTGCGGTCGACTTTGTTGATCACAACGATAGGGTTCAAGCCTTTTTCGAAGGCTTTTTGCGTGACGAAACGGGTTTGCGGCATCGGTCCATCAACCGCGTCCACCAGCAGCAGCACGGAATCGACCATGCTCAATACGCGTTCGACTTCGCCGCCGAAATCAGCGTGCCCTGGTGTGTCGACGATGTTGATGCGATAACCATTCCAAGAAATCGCGGTGTTTTTCGCCAAAATCGTAATGCCACGCTCTTTTTCAAGATCGTTGGAATCCATCATCCGTTCGGAGGTGGCGAAGCGCTCAGAAAACGTTTGTGATTGCTTGAGCAGGCAGTCCACGAGCGTGGTTTTACCATGGTCAACGTGGGCGATAATGGCGATGTTGCGCAGCTTTTCGATCATAACGGCGTCCTTGCCGGGCGGGCATTGGGTGTGGATAAGTGTTTGGCGCTTGCATTTTGAAGTTAAGTCTTCAACGGTAAGCGCAAAATGCGACAATTTGGCGAAGATTAACGCTTTGAGCTTGAACGGGAGGCGTGTGCAAGCAGTGCGTGCTGAATTATGGTTCAGTTGCAGGAATTCACATGGAACTTTGCCCGCATATGGCCGGCGCGTATTGGCAAGCCCTGCCTTGCCAGGTGGGTGTCATTCAAACTGACGGGGAATCTCGGTAATTTTCGCTGATTCGAATTTAATGTGGCGGCGGCGCTCTGAGTTCGTAATTCCCGCGTGCTTTTGGCGGGAATCCAGGGAGCTTGTTCTGGCGTTGCACCATTGCAATTCGCTGTACTTCGCGCAAGTGCACGATGGATCCCCGACTAAAACATTCGGGGATGACGATCCGTCAGTTTGAATGGCACCCTTGCCAGGTTGTTCGGCTTTTAATTGGCCTATTTATGCTAAGGTTTTTGCTCAATTTTTGGCCCTAGACTTTCTCATGAGCGATGTCACAAAAGACGCCTTTGGCAATGTCCTTGCCGATGGCGACAGCATCAAAACGATCAAAGATTTAAAGGTAAAAGGCTCCTCGATCGTGCTGAAACAGGGCGTTACCATCAAAAAAATTCGCCTGACCGAAGACGTAGAGGAAATCGACTGCAAAGTTGATGGTTCCAGCATTACGCTGAAAACGTGCTTTGTCAAAAAAGCTTAATCGATTGCTTGATCGCCACTGCGCGCCGTAGGTTGAAAGTTTATGTTGACTATGCGTTTTAGCCCCAAAATTCTTTGTTTCGCGATCAGTGCTGGGCTATTAGGCGGCACAATTGACTACGCGCTGGCATGTGGCGCGGACTTTCCGCTGGAGTTACTCAGCAATCGCACGCAAACGCTGCAGGGAATGCCGTCAGGGTTGTTTGATTTTGAGGCGGCGAACTTAGCGGCTAAACCTGCGGCAAAGCTGACGCCAGAGCCTGATTTGGGCAGCGCGTGGTTCGAAAGCACGGCAGAAAATCCGGTTACAGAGCTGCAAAAGCAGTTAGAAACCGCCGACTATTCGCCCAGTCAAGTTGCAGCGTGGACGCGCGCGCGCGGTGCATCGTCAAGCGCAGAAGCAACCGCGTTGGCGGGTGAGTTGTGGGCGGCGCATCGGCGCTACGTCGCGGGTGCTGTGGCCTTTCGCGCTGGCGATATGGTGTCGGCAAAATCCGAGTTTGCCGCGATCAGGGCATTGGGTGATGAGGGCGGCCCACGTTTGGTATGGGCAGAATTTATGCTAGCGCGCACGGCGCTTGCGGCGGGCGAAGGCGATGCTGTGGCAATTACGCACTTCGAAAATGCCCGAACGCTGGCCGCTGCAGGTGCTGCGGATCCGTTGGGGCTTGCAGTGGCAAGTTTGGGCGCGCAGGCAAAGTTGAGCTGGGGGAAGATTGCGAATGGCGAAAATCCAGATATTGCGCAATTGTTGCCGAAAGCGGTCGAGCTTTATGCGCAGCAAGCAGCGTATGGATCGGTGTCAGGCAACGCATCGCTGTTGATTGTGGCGCGTTGGTTGAATGCAAATCCTGAAGCATTGCAAGTGGGCTTGGGCGATCCCTTGGTGCGCAAATTAATGACGAGCTATGCGTTTTCACGCGGCTTTGAAGCCATGGATGATGCGCAAACCGAAACTTTTTCCAGCACCAGCGACAACGTATATAAAAACCCAGATTTAATGGGCGGCATGGAAAACGTCGCCATTGCACCCAGCTTGTTGGACGCGATTTTGGCCAGCGCACCCGATGGCAAATTAGACGGCGGCGATCGCTTGGCAGCGGCGCTGTATCGCGCTGGGCGGTTTGATGACGCGGCAAAATTTGCCAGCAGCAGCGATTTGGCACTGGCCGCATGGGTTTCGGCAAAACTGGCATTACGTGCGGGTGATCAGAAAAAGGCGGCGGCGCAGTATGCAAAAGCGATCAAAGGCTTTGCGGCTGAGGAGCGTTGGGTACCAGGCGGTAACCCCTATCAAATGCTGGGCGCACAGTGCCGCGCGCAAGGTGAGGCAGGTACTTTGGCGCTGAGCCAAGGTGATTTTGCTGAGGCGATGCTGCAATTTTTTATCGCAGGCGATGACTACGAAAGTGATATGAGCTACATCGCCGAGCGCGTGCTGAGCACAGAGGAACTGGTGCGCTTTGTCGATACCCACACCAAACCGCAAACGCTACAAAAAGTCGAAGCTTCAGAGTATTCCCCGCTGAGCTATGTGATTCCATTCGATGAGCAAACCGGCGAGCGCGCCAAAGGCTATCAGCACCACGCGCTGCGCGCACTGTTAGCGCGCCGTTTGCTACGCGAAGGCAAATATGATGCGGCGCTTCCCTATTTTAACAGCCCGCTGCATCTGCAAAGTGCAAAAGCCTATGGTGCTGCGATGCAGCGTGCAAATGCCGCGTCGGGCATCAAAAAGGCAGAAGCCTTATTCGAAGCCGCTGGCCTTGCACGCTCCGCAGGCATGGAAATTTTAGGCATGCATTTAGCCCCAGACTATGCGGTATACGACGGTAATTTTGGCGACTACGAACCGACTGCTGAAGAGCTGAAAGAGTCGCCCGAGCTTTTTAAGAAGCCAACCGCATTAATTAGCGCCGAAGAAACTAAGCGCGCACTGTCGAGTGCGCCGAAGCCTAACTTGCGCTTCCACTATCGCTATCACGCCGTGGCGCTGGCCGAGCAAGCCAGCGACTTGCTGCCCGCGCGCAGCCAGGCTTTCGCCGCAACGCTGTGCAAAGCAACCAGCTGGATTATCTATCGCGACCGAGCAGCGGGCGAAAAGCTGTACCGACGCTACCTAAATCAGGGCGCGTATGTGCCCTGGGGCGATCAGTTCGGCGCATCGCTTGGGTGTCCGAAACCTGAGTTTGAACGGGCGCAGGCGCTGTTGGATCAACAAACCTGGGCGGCACGCAAAAAAACGCTGAAGCGGGTGCTGCCATTTGCGGCAGCCGGTTTTGGACTGATGATTGCGCTCGGTGGATTGTTGCTTTGGCGGCGACGTAAGGTGCTATAGAGCATATACCTGATTCACTGCGCGCCCTTGTGTGCGGGGGCTTTGATGGTTTCACAATTGCCAATACGCCGTCTGCAAAACCGCATTTTGCCCCAAGTTCAAATGCCAAAGCGCAGGATCGGCCTGCGCAGTAATGGCTAAATGAAACGCGGCGGTGCTGTAGATCTGCACGGTGGCGGATTCGGGGCTAGCGGGGATTAGTTTTAACTCGGCCAATTGCTCAGGCAACGCGCTGCCATGCTGGCGCTTTATCCAGGCTTCCTTTGCCACCCAGCGCTGCAATAGTTGATCCAAATCTAGGCTGTCCGGGGCTTCGTCCTGAGCCAGCAAAAGATGCTGAAAGCGCAAAAGTCCATCGCGGTCGCGGCGTTGTTCTAAATCAATGCCGATTGCACTGTTAGATATTGCTGCGGCAATCCAATCGCCGCTGTGGCTTATGGATATCTGCACCTCTGCAAAGCCCAGCACCGCTGGCGGTAAGTTTGTGCGTTCGATTAGTTGCCAGTCGCTAGCTGGCTTGCCAAATTGTTGGTTCAACAAGCGGCGCACCAACCAGTGCCCGCTTAGAAATTGAGCACGTCGATTCGCAATTTTTAGCCGCTGTAAACGTAGCTGTTCGGACTCTGAAAGCCACGCATCTGGCGCGCTGGGCGCGTCATTCAGCACGTGCTCGACGCGCCGGACCTGGATACGCGCGAATCCCTGCGTTGATTGCGCGTCAAGCATCGCCGGAAACAATGCGTGCGCCCAAGCCGGTTGCTTCATAAATGCGCTGGCCATCGGCCCAAAGGCTGGCGCAAGCGGTCAAATACACCCCACGTGCATCCACGCCTTGTTCGGTGATCTCAAGCGTGGTGTGCACCAACTTATGCTGCGGCAATACCTGACCGCGATATTTCCACGAATGCTTTTGCTGCAGCGCGATGGTTTCAAAGCGTGGCGCGGCAATGCCGCTGCCCAAATTTTGCAGAATCGCCCAGCATTGCATTGCCTGCAGCATCGCTTCTAGCCCAAGCGAACCGGGCTGCACTGGGTCTTGAAAGAAGTGCGCTTTGAAGAACCATTCATTGATATCCACGTCTTTGACCGCGCGCAATTGCCCCAGTCCAGCCGCGCCGCCGTTAGGCCAAACGCCTTCGATGCGATCAATCATACGCAGCATCGGCCCGGCCAGGCGCAAGCTAGGATGCGCGAAAAACTCCAGCGGATTAAGCGACAGGTCAATATGCGTGTTCGAGGGACGCGTGAACAATTCCCGATGAGGCGCAGTGATAAGCAAGCCCGCTTGCGCGGCGAGTGCGGCAGGCGGGAAAAAGCCAAACACGGTTTTCAGCGTATAAACCTCGCGCCCCGCCAGCGTGCAGCGCACGGCGAAGGTTTCGATAATCATCCCGGCCGTTGCCGATACCGCTAATAGCTCGACTTCGGTGTGCAGCGTGCCGCCGCCACCAATTAATTCAACGCTCACGATGCCTTCGCCGTCTAAGTTGCGAAAGCCGACTTCTTCATCGACGCTAAGCGCCGAGCCGACATAGCTGGAGAGCCAACCGCAGGGCTGCAAGGCGGCTTCCAACAACACCGCGAAGGGCATGCGTCTGCAACCATTTTCATCGAGATACCAGACCGACTCCGGCAAATCATACTCAGCGAGGACGCGCGCACTGCCTGCATGACCCCAATCGGGCCATGCACCTCAGCGATGCGGCTGATAAAGTGATAGGGCGGGCTGGGCAAACGTGCGACACGTGTCGGGCCATCAAAACGCTGATACATCGGCCCAAACGCCGCCGAGGGCCGTCCCAAAGCGCAGGCAAGCAGACTTTTCTCGTCAAACACAAACTCGTCCGCGCGCTGATTGGGCAATGCGAGTGCTGTTTGCATAGGCCAATCCGGTACCAGCTGTAAAGCAACCCGGCGTGCGTGAAAAGCTTTCAGGCCATCGACCGTGCAGAGCAAATCCGCATACAGCGTGGGCATTGGCCCGGCAATGCGTTCCTCGACGAAAACCTCCGTGACTAATAGTTTCGAGTTCGGCGTGACTTGGCCCCGGCACTGCAGTTGATACTTCAGCTCTGGCACCGGCTGAAAGCGCCAGCCATCGCGCTTGAGTGTGTAGCCGCACGCGGCAAGATAAACCGCCATTGCCGCCAAACAGGCGTCAAACATCAAGGTGCCGGGCATGCACGGGTCATTTTTGAAGTGCCCGGCAAAAAACCATTGCTCGGGGTGGATATCCAGCTCGGCGCGCAGATAGCCGCGCTGCCAGGGTCCGCCGTGCAGCGCCAACTGAGTCACACGATCCAGCAGCAGCGTGGAATCTTTAGCTGCGTTGACGGTACCTTTCGCTATGCTGGGGCTACGCGTATGCGTGCGCGCCCATTCAAAACCAGCACCAAAACAGCCAGCGGTATCACCGGCGGCAAAGGCGCGTACGCGGGTTTGATCCAGCGCCTGCAATTGGCACTCGACCAGCGGCGGATCCAAAATCGGCTGCGCCACAATGGCTTGAGTTTCCGCTTCCCACAAACAACCGGCCGACTCAGCCAGTTCTGCGTCAGTGAAAAACCCAGCTTGTCCCAGACGCACGGAAAGCTGCGGACGTGCGCTGCCGCGTGCATCGGTATTGACGCAGTCGTAGTGGAAAAACATCAGCCGCACGTCGCCCTGTGCGGCGTGACCATCTAGCGCGATATCAAATCGCAAAGTGTCGCCCACACGCGGCAAATCATCGTGATAGGTTAACTCACACCCTAACAAGCGATAGACGCGCTCGCCGCGATTATGCGCGTCGACACCGAGGTAGGAAATCAACATCAAATCCGCTTGCCCAGCCTCAATCATCACGCCCGCTGGCATGTAGTTTTGATGCACATACCAAGTTTGGCTGCCGACGTCAGTTTCCGTCCAGATGCGCCCTAAACCCATTTGCGCCGGTACTGCGCTAATGCCGAGCACGCGATCCGCCAGCAGCATCGGTGGCTTGGGCATGCGCACTTGGCGCAGGTATTGGTCTTGTGTTTGGAAATCGGCGCCGAATAGTTCTGAAATCTGGCCGTCGGAGTGAATCAGTAACTGTTCGCGGGTGAAGCTGGGGCCGCTGGGTGCTGAATTTGATTTGGCTTCGCTAGGCAGCTTGTGGCTCTGCCCTTCGACGGGCTCACCATCAACCTCGCGGAAAAACGTATCGTCATTGCGAACGCAGTGAAGCAATCTCATCTCGCCTCGACTTAAAAACGAGATTGCTTCGCTTTGCTCGCAATGACGAGATTCGTGGTCTCGGGCGGTTTCGTGGTCTCGCGGTAGCACCTTGGTAGCTGAAAACTCCGGGTGCACGGCGTCTTTCACCACCGCGCTCTGCCCTTCGACAGGCTCAGGGCGAACGGATTCTTCCAATTCAACATGACTACCCGAATCTAGGGGCGCATGTGCCACGCCGAACAATAATTCCTGTGCCTGCAAACGCAGCCGCAGGAAGTGTGCGTGGCTTTGACCCTGAAGCGCTAAATACTGCTGGTGCGCGCTGGACAGGTAAGCAAGCTGATCGTCGACAGCGGGATTTAGCGCTGAGGGCGCTCGGGATTTGGGCGCGTTCGTAATCACTAGCGGCGCTGTTGACGCTCGCGAAGTACTAGGCGTAACGGCGCTTGTCTCGTAGGCAAATGCGCTGCTCACGAGTACGGGCGGTAATCGGGGTGCGGGCTGCATGCGCTGGATTGTGTGAGTCAAAATTTTAGGTTTCTCAATAAGCGGTGCCAAATTCAGCGTCGGCCAATGCCCAGGAATACGCAAACGCCGCTGCGGATCAGGCAATTGCGGCACCGGTGCTAACACCTGCGCCAGCTTGGCATAGTGCATCGGTACGCCTGCCGCCAGCAATGCCGCAATCGCCGACAATGTCGCGGCAAAGCCGTCTTCCCCCGGCTTGACCTTCCCCGGCTTGACCTTGCGATCTAAGCTGACGACCAGCGCATTACGTTCGCCCAAAATCGTGCGTATGGCGCGGCCAAAACTGCCGCCAGGGCCATGTTCGACAAAGATGCGCACGCCATCGTTCCAAGCGCGCAAAACCAGCGGGCGCAGGTCCAACGTCTGATTCGCTTGCGCCAAAATAGCCGCAGCGCAGGCTTCAGGCTCGGGCGTGTAGCTGCGTGCAAACGCGGTGGAATAGATTTTGCCAGTGCGTGGCGGATAGCATTGCCGGTGATGCAGTGCCAGCCATTCTGGCGCTAGTGCATCCAGCTCCGGCACGTGCACGGCCAGTGGGTAAATCAGGCGCAAACAGCGACTTTCGCCAATGCGCCGCACCAGTTCGCTACAGCCCGCTTCTTCACCGGCGATCAAACAATCGGCATCGCTATTAATAATCGCCAGATGCACGCGCTCAAGCCCAGCCAGCGCCGCGCGCACCTGATTGATCGGTGCTAGCACGGTCCAGCTTGCCCACTGCACCGGGCGCTGCCAAAGCTTTTGCACCGCGCTGAATTCCCCACCCAGCAAGTGCGTGACCAAGCCGCTTTCGGCCATTTCCGCCATCAACGCATCCGGGTCACGCCAGACGCCGGCGGCGACTAAGGCGTTGGTTTCGCCCGAGGAATAGCCTAGCCACGCATCGGCCTGCAAGCCCAGCACGCCTTGGCTCAGCTCCAAATGCAGCTGCGATAACGCGGATGCGCCCCACAGTTGTTGCAGTGCAGTGGGCTGAGTTTGCGGTGTCGCATAGGCCCAGTCGAGCGCGGTCAGCAAACGCTGGCTGCGCAGTTTGAGCGCCTCTTGAAGCTGCGGCATTTGCCGAATTAGATCCAAACCCATACCCGGATAGCCCGCACCCGCGCCAGCAAAAGCAAAAGCAATATCGCCGACAATGGGCTGCTCGCAATACTGCACGGCACTGCCTGCAGGCGCACCGGTTTTTAAATGCAAGATGGCACGCTGGCGCACCTGCTCGAACTCAAATGCGGTTGCCACCAACACCAGGCGCGCCGGGCCAGCATTAGTAGCAACTTCGTGGCTACTCATCTGCCCAGCAATCAACGCGGCTAGAACTGCTGCCTTATCGGCACCAGCGTAAAAATACAGTTTAGGCCCAGCGACTTCAGCACGCTGCGCCTGTGTAACGGCTTCGGAAAGCCGCAAGCCGTGCGTGCCAGCGACAGCAAATTCCAACTGGCGAATCTGTGCAGAAAGCCACGGCGCACCGTTCGTACGGCGTCGATGATGCAGGCTTAAACAGGCAAGAGTGGTTTGCAGCAAGCCATTCGCCGCGCCAGAATTACCCAATTGTGTGCGCGTAAACGTTGCCACATCAGCTAAATCGTTGATTGGCGTCCGGTTGGCGGCGGGCAGCATTTCCTCCAGCAGCGCATAAATTCGATTGCCGTCACGTATCGCATCTGACAAACGCTTCAGCACCAGGGCCACTGCGGCATCAGCGGGGTCGGTATTTCCAGCCGTGATCGTCACCGGTTCGCAGCAAAAATCGACGGCACCGACGACGGCGGCATCAACATCGAACCGGCGCAATGCGCGTGCCGCAATTTGCAGGGCGCGCAGGCCCGCATCGGTGTCCGTCGAGGCGGCAAATTCAGCGCCGGATTGCAACGTAAATGCGGGGCCAGTAAAGTCAAACTGCGCGCTGATGCGATTTGCCGGAATATTCGGCATGCAGCCGATTACACCCGCAGCCTCCAAGGGCGCGATCACCGCATTTTGCGCGTCAAGATCACCGGTATCTAAGCGCCAGCGCGTGCCAAAGCGCGCCACTTCGGCGTCTGGCTCCATCGCAATTAGAACGGCAGTATTGGTGCCAGGTGCAGTTTCCAACTCAAATAATGCTTCGCGCGCGGCGTGCAAAATCGCCAACTGCTGCGGCAGTGTTTGCGTCAAATCGCGCGGTGGGAAGCGCAAGCCGGTCATTTCCAGTGCTAGCTCAGCGATGGCACCTTTGCCATCCGGCGCACGCAAGGAGGCATTGGAAAAAAATGCGTCCGATAATTGCGCGCGGTTCGC
Organism: Rhodanobacteraceae bacterium; assembly: GCA_031409855.1. Lineage (GTDB taxonomy): Bacteria > Pseudomonadota > Gammaproteobacteria > Xanthomonadales > SZUA-5 > JANNYA01. The sequence goes on from JANNYA010000194.1 coordinate 28,363, forward strand.
AGCATTGCCGACAACGGCGCCGATGCCAACGACCGCAACAGCTACACCGGCACTTTCAAATAGCGGGGCCGCATCGCTAAGTTCTGGATCATGCTCGGACAAAATCAAATGCGCGTTATTGCCGCCAAAACCAAAGGCCGAGATCGCCGCGATGCGCACGCTTTGCCCATCAACAAGGGGCCAAGGCTCGGCCTGTTGCAGCACTCGAAACGGCGAATCAAGTAGGGCGCTGGTCAAATTTTCGGTGTGTAAGCTAGGCGGACGCTGCTTAGCACGCATGGCCTCAATCAGCTTAATCATTCCAGCCGCACCGGCTGCGGTAATCAAATGTCCAAGATTAGATTTCAGTGATGCAATTGGTAGGTTATTAACGTCTTTAAACACTGACGCACTGCTGCGAATTTCAGTGGCATCGCCAACAAGGGTGCCCGTGGCGTGACATTCTAGTAATGACACCAGCGCTGGGTCCAAGCCAGCACTTTGATACGCGGCACGAATCGCGCGCTGCTGGCCTTGCTCGTCTGGCACCAACAACCCTTTGCCCCGGCCATCATTGGAAAGCCCGATGCCGCGAATCAAGGCATATATGGTGTCATTATCGCGGCGCGCATCGGCCAGACGCTTCAGCGCCAACATGGCACAGCCTTCGCTGGGCACTAAGCCATCCGCGTCTTGATGAAATGGCCGCGACTGGCCGCTGGGGCTGAGCGCATTCAGCGCGGCAAAACCACGGTGCAAAAATAGATTGTCAGCGCGCTGCACGGCACCGGCCAGCATCAAATCTGCGCGCCCGTCGTGCAGTTGATCGCAGCTAAGTTTGATCGCGTACAGCGAGCTAGCGCAGGCGGCATCCAGGGAAAAGCAACCGGCATTGAGCGCTAATGCGCGCGCCAAAATATCAGCGGTGCCGCCGCTCATGTAGCGATTACGTGGATCAACGCCCAATTCCGAGCCGTGCCAAACTTGATCGGCAAATGCCGCCATCGACTCGCTCGGAAAACCTAAATTGCCAAAAATTGCGCCGACGCGTACCCCCGGCATGCGCGCTTGCTGGAGTGCAGCGCGCGCGCAGTGCGCAAGCCACAGCACCAGCGGATCCAAACCGGCGAATTCCTCAGCCGGAATCGAAAACCCATGCGGTTGCCAAATTTTATCGAAATCATGGACATAGCCGCCGCGTCCGGCTGCTTCGTTTGCATCGGGTAATTTCCAGCGTCCGACAGGTGTTGCGCTTAATAAATCTTGTCCGGCGAGTACCGCTTGGAAAAGTGCCTCAGGACTGTCAGCACCCGGCAGAACACAGGCGCGCCCGACAATGGCAATGGGTGCAAACACCATTTTTAAGCGACCAGCGCGTGATTTTGCACGCCCAAAAGTTCAGCGATGCGCTGGCCGTTGCCGTCGACAAAATAGATATCGGTGGTGCTAGCAGCTTTGCTTAAGCTGCGTGGATAGGCGGTGGCAACAATCGGGCCAGCGCAGGGCGGGGCCGGATAATGCCGCACGCTGGCAATCGCGGTCGGTAAGTTATTCGCGCCCAGCATGCGCTGCGCGTACAGCACTGCCAGCTGCATGCCGCCATCCAGTGCGGCGACATCAAAGTGCCAGCTTTGCTCGGGCCAATTCGCATCTTGTATGCCGCGCACTTGCGCGGCAATGCCTGCATCCGAGATCCCGTGCATTTGCTCGATCAGCTCGAACTGATCGCGATGAAATAGCTGATCTGGATAAGGCGAGCCTGAGCATTCATCAAGTGTCAGCTTCGGCGCTGACGTACCCGGCAATGCCGCCTGCACATGTAGTTCGGCGCGCGCGCTGTAGCGGGGCCGGCCGTTGAAATCGAGCAGCATCAACTGCAGTTCAGACGTGCCTTTGCTGAGTAGCGTTTCCGCAGGTGCGGGCCGCGCCTCAATGCGGAAACGATCCCCGCCGTGCTCAAAGCCGCCTAAGCGTATGCCCTTCAATACCGCCAAGTCATGCAGTGCGATCAGGGTTAAACCGGGGCGAAAACTGCGTGCCGCACGCGCCAACCATTCGGCCACCAGCACCACCGGCACCACCGGTTCACCATTGACGGCGTGCCCGGCCAAATACGCGTGCCCGGCGCGCTGCACTTGCACTTCCAGCGCTTCAATACGTGATTCAGCGCCATCGAACAGCAGCGCTTCGGCGCGCGGTTCACCGCCCAAAACCAGCTCGACCGCGTGCGGGCTGACATCGTTCATGGCATCCGCGAACATCTGCGCACCGCGCAGGAGCGGAATCATCGGCACACCCAGCGAGGCAAAACGGGCTTTCAGCTGCGGCGTGACCATGCCCGCTTCCCACGGCCCCCAGCCTAAGGACTTTACCCGCAGCTCAGGCCGGGTGCGCGCAGTGTGTAATGCCACTTTCGCTAATACCTCATTCGCCATCGCGTAGTCCGACTGCCCGGTATTGCCACAGCGCGCCGACACCGAGGAAAATACGCACAGCAGCCGCAATGGATCGTTTTGAGTCGCCGCCAGTAGCGCCTGCAAGCCGCGCACTTTGGTATCGAATACGTGCGCAAATTGCGCATCGGTTTTGTCCACGATGCGTTTGTCGCTGAGCACGCCCGCAGCGTGAATCAGTCCGCGAATCGGGCCCCAGGACCCACGCACATTGTCCAGTAAGCGCTTCAGCTCGGCGCTGTTTTGCACATCCACCGCGCAATAGCGCGCCTGTGCGCCGTGCGCGCGAATAGTGACGATGGACTGTTGAATCTCACGCCCGGCCAATACGGCGTGTACGCGCTGCGATAGCGCAGATGGGGTCAGCGATTCGCCTGCTGCCTTTGCTGCGGCCAGGAAGATTTGTTTGAGCTGCGCGCTATCGTCAATGCCCGCACATGCCGCCGGTTCCCCTTGCAGCACAGTGCGGCCGAGCAGGACAAAACGCAAAGGGCGGCCAGCTTCCGCCTCACGTTTTGCCCACTCGGCTAAGCACGCCGAAGTAACGCCGCGTGCGCCGCCGGAAACCAGCACCACATCGTTTGCGGCAAGCACTGATGCGCCCGTTTGCACGGCGCGAGCGACACTGACGAGCGTGCTGCGCGTACCGGCTTTTAGGGCGATTTCTAACTCGCCCCCGCCCTGCAACAGTTCATCCGCGAGCGTTTCCGCAAGCTCTGTGCTTGTGTACTTAGCTGCGGCCAAATCAATCGCTTTGACACTGGCGCGCGGCCACTCCAGGGCACAGGTTTTGATCAGCGCGGGCAGGCCAGCAAGCCAAGCAGAATTAGACCAAGCAGGATTGGACAAATCTGCCGCGTCGCCGAGGCCAAAATCGCCGCCGGTATTTTGTACGGTAACGAACAATCCGCCCTTATCGCCCAACTTCGCAGCCAGGGTGCGTGCGATTTGAAAAGCCTCAAAATTGATCGCAATGGCAGCGTCAATATCTGTGCTTGAGCGCATGCCGCCTAAGTAGACGCAGGCGATTGCCGTATCTGGCAGTTCAGTCACGGCATGCGCATTGACGCCGCGTGCGCGTAAGGTCAGCGCCAATGCGGCGGCTAACGCGTCGTGGCCGATTAAATACACCGGCGTGGCGTCCAGCAGAAACGGCATTGCAAAGCCGGTTTCGGGGGCGGTAATCAGCTCTAGGGTGTAGCGGCCGAGCAAATCATCGTCGCCATTCGCTAACTCGTCATCGCCGCTTGTTAGCCCGTCATCACCGTATTTTAGCCCGTCATCCCCGCGCAGGCGGGGATCCAGGGTTATTGCGGCTACTTCGGTGTTAGCCTGGATTCCCGCCTGCGTGCGAACGACTTTGGCGGCTTCAATGCCACCGCCCAAATACGCAATAATCTCCGCCAAGGTATGCAGCGCACTTAAGCGCGCACGATCCACTTTCGGCAAGTGCGGTGCGCGTTCGTCGACGCTGCTTAGAATTTCGACGCGCTTGATCGAGTCGATGCCTAAGTCGCCTTCTAAATCCATATCTAAGGCCAGCATTTCGACCGGGTAGCCGGTTTTTTCGGCGACGATGCTGAGCAGCAGGGCGGGTAGATCGAATGCACTGTCATTCCCGCGCAGGCGGGGATCCAGGGTGATTGCGGCTACTTCGGCGTTAGGCTGGATTCCCGCCTGCGCGGGAATGACGGGTAGGGCGTTCGCGGTTGTACCGCCACCTAAATAAGCAATGATTTCCGCCAAAGTATGCAGCGCACTCAGGCGCGCACGGTCTACTTTCGGCAAGTGCGGCGCACGTTCGTCAACGCTGCTTAGAATTTCGACGCGTTTGATTGAGTCGATGCCTAAGTCGCCTTCTAAATCCATATCTAAGGCCAGCATTTCGACCGGGTAGCCGGTTTTTTCGGCGACGACGCTGAGTAAAAGCGCGGGTAGGTCGAAGGCACTGTCATCCCCGCGCCGGCGGGGATCCAGGGGGATTGCGGCGACTCCGGCATTGGCCTGGATTCCCGCGTTCGCGGGAATGACGGGCTGGGCGTTCGCGGTCATGGCTGGTGTGACCGGCGTGGCGGATGATGTGCCGCCACCTAAATACGCAATGATTTCCGCCAAAGTATGCAGTGCACTCAGGCGCGCGCGATCCACTTTCGGCAAATGTGGCGCGCGTTCGTCGACGCTGCTTAGAATTTCCACGCGTTTGATTGAGTCGATACCTAAGTCGCCTTCTAAATCCATATCCAGGGCCAGCATTTCGACCGGGTAGCCGGTTTTCTCAGCGACAACGCTGAGTAAAAGGGCCGGTAGGTCGAAGGTGGTTTCCAGGCGGGTTGGCACATTCCGGCTTGCTAGCCCCGAGTCGTCATCCTCGCGCAGGCGGGGATCCAGGGGGATTGCGGCGACTCCGGCATTGGCCTGGATTCCCGCGTTCGCGGGAATGACGGAAGTGGAAGGCGCGTTGGCGATTTGCGCGGGAATAACGGGTGTGGATGTAGTGACGGCTTCTGCGACGGCCTGAGGGCGCAATCCGCCCAAACCGAGCAGCGCCGATTCGGCCAGCCGCAGATACGCAGCGTGGCTTTCCGCCAAGGTGCGTTGAAAGCTCATCTGTGCCGCTGCGGTTTGCGCTTGCGAAGCCTGAAAGGCGCTCAACCAGGCATCGGAGACCGTGCTCGTGTGAAGGTTTGGCGCGGCGCACACGGGCGTTGAAGTCATGGCTGAGGTTCCGAGTGTTTGTGCGCGTGATGCGCGGGGAATGGTGGTGGTTGAGGGCTGCACAGGCATTGCTGCGGGCACCGGATTGGTTGTCGGATTGGCGATTAGACGCAGCGGATTCGGTGCCAGATTCGGCGCAGGATAGTCGCCGTCTTTCGGTGGATAGGGTTTGCCTAGATTCGAGCCATTAATAGGCACCATTAGTTTCCCAGTGCTCACCACATCTGGCGGCGTGCGGGTATCGGCAAATAAGTTGCGCGCTTGAAATGCGATGCCCGCTGCCGCCAAGCGCGCGAGTCCGCTCAGTAGCGTGTGAACGCCATCGCGGCCCTTGCGGTCCAGCGCAATCGCGCGATGTGGCCGCGCGCCTAGAATTGCGCTGACCAGTCCGGTCAAAACCGCGCCTGGGCCCACTTCGATGAAGGTGCGCACGCCGGATTCATGCATGGCGTGAATCATTTCGACAAAGCGCACCGGGTTGGCAATTTGCGCCGCTAGCTGCTTGCGTATGGCCTCGGCATCGTTCGCAAACGGCGCGCCGGTTTGATTGCCGAACACCGGCGCTGTGGGCTGCGATATCTCGACTTCGGTCAAACTTTGCGTAAAGTCATCGCAGCAGCTCGCGACCAATTTGGAGTGAAACGCCGCCGCTACCGGTAGCCGCCTAAACTCGATATCGGCTAGTCTGAGCTTTGCTTCGAAATTCGCTATCGCCTCGGTCGTGCCGGAGATTACGACTTGCTTAGGCGCATTGTGATTGGCAATGACGACGTCGCTTTGGTGCTGACCGATCAATGCTTCGACTTCGGTGTGCGTTAGGCTCAGCGCCGTCATTGCACCTTTGGCATGGGCGCTGGCATCGCGCATTAACTCGCCGCGTCGGCGTGCCAGCGCAATGGTGCTTTTCGCGCTAAAGACGCCCGCAGCATGCAGCGCCATGAGTTCGCCAAAGCTATGCCCAGCATAGGCATCCGCGTTTACGCCGAGCGCGCGCAATTGCGCCAGTAGCGCCGCCGAATGCGCGCCAATCGCTGGCTGCGCCCACTCAGTCGCAGTCAATTCCGCCTGCTGCTCGGCGAGATCTGGTGTTGAAAAAACCGGGCGTGGAAATACCACCTGATGCAGTGGAGTTTCCCCGTCCATGTTGAGGTTTGCCGCTTGATCCCAAACTTGTCGCGCGCTTTCAAACTGCATCGCCAGCGCATCGCCCATCGCTAAATACTGGCTGCCTTGACCTGGAAATAGCATTGCGACTTTCGCTTCCGTGTCGCCTTCCGGCGAGACTTTGCCCTCGCTGGTGCCAATGCCATAGCAACTGCCATCCGGTAATTCAAAAGTCTGTTCTGGCGCCGCGTCTATGCGCGCGCGCGCCACCGCTAAGCGTTGTGTCAGTTCTTGCGTCGAGCTGGCAACGATAGCGAGTCGATAAGACTTGTTCGTGAGTGCATCCCAGGCAATGCGGCTATCGCTGGCAATTTTCGCTAGCGGTGCGGTTTTATTGGCCAATTCACGCAAACGTAGGCTCAGCTCATTCGCACTTGCCGCCGCCAGCAGCAGCAAGTCAGCAGACTGCGTTGCAAGCCTTTCAGCGCATAGTCCTGAGCCACCTTGCGCGGGTACGTATTCTTCTAAGGTCACGTGAAAATTCGAACCGCCGAAACCAAACGCGCTAACCGAGGCGCGGCGCGGATGGTCACTGGCTCTGATCCACGGTCGGCATTCGGTATTGAGATAGAACGGGCTTTTTTCTATCGCTAAACTTGGATTGGGTGCGGCGATTTTGATGCTGGGCGGTAAGATTTTGTGGTGCAGCGCCATCACCGCTTTAAACAAGCCCGCCGCACCAGCGGCCGCTTTGGTGTGGCCAATTTGACTCTTGACTGAGCCGAGCGCACACCATTGCGTGCTGTCTGCCCCCGCTTCGCCAGGCACGGCTTCACCAAAAACCATGCGCAAACCTTCAAATTCCGCCGCGTCCCCGGCTTTGGTGCCGGTGCCGTGCGCTTCCATTAGCTCCACGCTGCGCGCGGAATAACCCGCACTGGCGTACGCACGGCGCAATGCCTGCGCTTGGCCTGCGGCAACCGGCGCATACACGCTTTTTGAGCGGCCATCGGAGGCGGTGCCGATCCCGCGCAGCAGTGCATATATGCGATCCCCATCCCGTTCAGCATCAGCCAAACGCTTGAGCGCGAACATGCCTAAGCCTTCGCCCAGCATGGTACCATCGGCTTGATCGCTAAACGGCCGACAGTCGCCGCTGGGGGAGAGCGCCGGTGTTTTTGAGAAACACATATACATAAAGATGTCGTTGAGCGTATCCACGCCACCGGCGATCACTAGATCGCTCAAGCCGAGCTGTAGCTCGTTCACCGCCATCGACAGCGCGCTAAAAGTCGAGGCACATGCGGCATCGGTGACGCAGTTGGTGCCGCCTAAATTCAGGCGATTCGCAATCCGCCCGGCCACGACATTGCCAAGCAAACCCGGAAAGCTGGCTTCCTGCCAAGGCACGTACTGCGCGGCAATGCGATCACACGCGGCCTGCACGTCCGCTTCAGCGATGCCGCTTTCGCGCAAGGCTTTCACCCAGACCGGCCGCTGCAAGCGCGAGACCATAGAAAACAGCAACTCTTGCGCCGAGGTCACGCCCAAAATCACCGAGATGCGCGAGCGATCCATTGTTGCAAAATTTTCCCGCGCCGCGTCCTGCAACACCGATTGCGCCAGCACCAACGCCAGCAGCTGTGCGGTATCGGTGGCGGGCAAGGTCTGCGGTGGAATGCCCCAACCCAGCGCATCAAAATCAATCGGCTTTAAAAAACCGCCGCGTTTCGCGTAGGTTTTGTCTGGGGCCGCTGGATTGGCGTCGTAATAATCTTCGATGCGCCAATGGCTAGGCGGCACGTCGGTCAGCAAGTCCTTGCCCTGTAAAATATCACTCCAAAAGCCGGTGGCGTCGGTCGAGCCAGGGAACAGCGCGCTGACGCCGACGATGGCAATAGGGTGCTGCATAACCGAGGTTTGTGCTGGCATAAATTCCTTTTATTGCGGTTGATTCGTCTTTGCGAACGCAGTGAAGCAATCTCGTCGTTTAAAGCTAGATTGCTTCGCTGCGCTCGCAAAGACGAGGTTCATGGTGTTTGGGCAGTCGCGTTGCGGCTGACGCTCAGGGCGAGCGGTTCTATCGCTACTGACCGAATCATCACGCCAACACGCGCGGTCGATAATCAAAAGCGCTGGCTGGAACCGGCGCGCCAAAGCTGCGCAGTTGCTGCGCGCGCGTAATGCACGCCGCACCTTCGAGTAAATTGCGTGCCACCTGCACCACCGTGCGATTCGCCGGATCGCTCATAAAGCTGTTGTGCACCCAGCTATTAAATGCGCCCATCGCCGGGCCGCACCAAATTTGAAAGTCGCTGCTGCGGCTAGTTACGCCATCAATTGCCCAGCGGCTGGACAAGCCTAAATAGCTACGAAACACCAGCGCCATCAAGTGCTTAGGATCTTGCTCGGCACGCGTAACTTGCGCCGGGTCGCGTGTTAGCCAAAAGCTTCGGGTTGCGGCCCAGGCATCGCTAAAACTAGCGCGCAACACGTTTTGCTCGATTTTTTTGCGCTCCGACTCCGGAATCGCATCGAGTGCGGAATAACTTCGATACAGCTCGTAAAGCTTGAGCGCGCGCGGCGCAAACAGCGTGCCGTGGCGCAACACCTGCACCTTAACGCCCATTTCGAACATATCCGCAGCAGGCGCCATAATCACATCGCTCATTTGCGCCTGCGCCAACATTAGCCGTGCGCCGTCATCAATGCCACTTTCAATGCACGCTTGATTGACCGAGCCGGTCTGCACATAGGCTGCACCCAGGGCAAACGCAGCCGCCACTGCCGCAGGCGTACCTAAACCACCTGCCGCGCCCAGCCGGATCGGGCGCGGATAGTTGCGTTCGCGGCAAATTTGATCGCGCAAAGCCGCCAAGCTGGGCAATAGCGCGCCCAGTGGCCGGTTATCGGTATGGCCGCCAGAATCGCTTTCGGCAGTGATGTCTTCTGCTAGCGGCAACAACGCGGCAAGCGCTACTTCTTCTGCGTTAAGCAAACCCGCATCAAGCAAGCTTTGTAAAATTGCGGCGGGTGGAGGCTCTAAAAATTGCCGTGCAACTTCCGCACGCGACACTTTCGCAAACACCCGATTACGCCGCTCAATCACGCCATTCGCCGCGCGTTTTAGGCCACTGCAGGCATAACGCACCACCGCCGGTGTTAACGCCAGATAGGCTGAAGCTTCAACGCAGCGCACGCCTTTGCGCAGCAAAAGATCTGCCACCGCCGCCTCGTTTTCGGGCTCGGCTGGGCTATGAATTAAATTCACGCCCCACGGTAAATTGTGTGGATCAAGTGCCGCCTGCAACTCATCAATAGCGGTTTCTACCCGCCCGATGGATAAACCAGCAGCACCGAAAAATGCTAAGCAGCGGCTGTGCGCCAGTGCCATCACCATGCGCGTGCTGGCAATACCGTTCGCCATCGCACCCGCAACATATGGAAAACGCGTGCCGTGCACTTCATTGAAAGAACGATCCCCTAGCCACTCAGGGTACATCGGCGGTAAAACCCCTAGCAGCGGCCATTCGCCCGATGCAGGCGCTTCGCCATGCCGCAATGCGCCGCCAATGCCCACGCCTATGCCGCCGTCGGCCACATTTGCAAGGACAAACATCGTGCTGCGCGGTGCTTGTAAGGCGTTTGCAATGGCCGCTGCGCTAAAGGCTGGATTTTGTTCGCTGGCGCGCCAATAGCTGGCGTGCGTCTGTTCAAGAATTTGCGTCACGCTAAATTTGGCACTCAGTGGCACTTTCGCAGGTGCGCAGTTATATCCTTAGCCGCATGAAAAATCCATCGGAAGTTCAACCGGCCAGTCAAAACACGTCGCGCAAAGCGGGGCCGGGTCGAATTGAAGCTCGGTTGCGCGAACGTAAAAAGGACGCCACGCGGCGCGCGCTCGTGCGGGCGGCGAACGTGCGCTTTCACAGCGTTGGGTTTGATGCCACCACCATCGATGAAATTTGTGCCGATGCCGAAGTGAGCCGTCGCACCTTCTTCCGCTATTTTGCCAATAAGGAAGCGCTCGCCTTTCCGCACCGCGCCGAACGGCTGGAGCGCTTTCTAGAATTGCTTGAAGGCGCGCCGCTGAATGAGTGCCCCTTCATTAGCCTGCGCCAAATCGCGCAAGTGTTTGCCCGCGAATACTCGCTAAATCGCGAGCAGCAACTGGCACAGCAGCAACTAATCAATGGCACGCCCGCGTTGATCGCACGCGAAAACGAGATTGATCGGGACTGGGAAAATGCGATGGCGGAAGTTTTTGTTCAGCGTTATGCCAGTGCACAGCCCAATTCCAGTGTTCAAATTGATTTGCACGCGCGCATGCTGGCGGGTGCCGCCATTGGTGTTATTCGCGCCACCTTGCGGCATTGGTTCGCGATGCAGGGCAATGCTGATTTGGCGAGTCTGGGTGCGCAGGCGCTGGACGCGTTACAGGGTGGGTTTAAGATCGTAGCTTTGCCGGATTAGCTGACCAACATATTTAAAAGCAAAATATTGGCGGCGTCGTTCCGACTATGATCGTGGGCATACTGAAGGCACAGGTGCGCTTATCCTCCTCCCCTAGCCAGCCCTTTGGAATGACATGCCTGAAATCAACACTATCGGCGAACTACTTCACTGGTCGTACGCAAACCTTGCGATGGCACATGCAGGCATCACCGCAAAGGCGGACAAATACGGACGCACGCAGTTCATGGTTCGTGCGCGTCTATATTCGGGACTCAACAAAAACACGATGAGTATTGGCCCGCTCGCGGATGACGAGCGGTTAAAAATGGTTTTACCTCAAGCCTGCTGCTATTGTGGAAGCCGGATGAACTTGTCGATTGACCATCTGATTCCAACCAAACGCGGCGGCGCAAATACCGGGGACAACCTTGTTTGGGCTTGTCGCCCTTGCAATAGCTCTAAGTGCGCCCGCGACGCGCTTGAATGGTTAGCAGAACGCAATCAATTCCCACCGATTTTTTTGCTCCGGCGTTATTTAAAGCTAGCGATAGAAATTAGCAGGGAAAAAAGCCTCATGAATACACCGATAGCTTTGGCGCCATTGCTTCCTTTCGCATTGTCAGCGATCCCAAAGTGGTTTCCTCCGCCCAACGAACTGCGGCTGTGGGTAGTCGATCTGGAGTGACACTCACCGCTCGCCAAGCTATGACGTTTACCGCCATTTTGTCGTCCGATAGTTAGTTTTTATCCCAAGGCGGGATCAGCGTCATTAATTTACGCAAGCCGGAATTTTCTTGTTCAGGTCGATTTAAAATCTCAATAAATGATTCGAATTGACTGGCTGAGACAAAGAAAAGGCGTTGGTCAAGCAAAGTTTGCTCAGCGGCTTGGCACGCGCTTTCTAAAATGAAATCACTGAGCGATTTGCGTCCAACATCTGCTGCACGACGCATCGCTATTTCCGGCGCGGGTGTAGCGCGTAGTGTTATCCGGGCGGAACGTTTTGCCGATATGGCATGCATAAAAGTCCAAAAGACTGGGAGTCGCTTTGCTGTTGCCAATGCTAATTGATTTAGCCTTTCTAAAAAATGCGCTAGGCAACCCAGCCTAACTATGTGAAGCTTTCATCGCCAACTTCGCGGCAAGCCCATTTGTTTGCCTTGGCAAACAAGCTAGTGGGAAATTGTTTGCCTTGGCAAACAATTCATTAGGAAAGTTCATCACAGCAAAATTTCAAGGAGACTTTATGATCGGTTATGTCACTCTAGGCACCAAAGATTTAGCCCGCGCAGCGGCGTTTTACGACGCTTTATTGGGTGAAATAGGCGGCAAGCGCATGATGGAATCGGATACTTTTATCGCCTGGACCGACGCCAAAAATGGCCCAGGCATCGGTATAACCTATCCATTTGACAAACAGCCCGCGTCGGTTGGCAATGGCGTGATGGTTGCGTTGGAAGTGAAAAGCAGCGCCGATGTTGATCGCGTCTATGCCAAAGCCATTGCCCTGGGTGGCACCGATGAAGGCGCGCCGGGCCTACGCATGGAAGGCTTTTACGCAGGCTATTTCCGCGATTTAGATGGCAACAAACTCAATGTTTGTTGGATGACTTTTCCAGGCTAAGCCCGCTGCTTTCAATCACGCTGTTGCGTTGATTTAGGAGTTAAACCGATGCAACGAACCCTGGTCGGCGCGGCAGTATTGCTTTTGCTGAGCGCCTGTTTCGAGTCGCACACCCCGTTGGGGCCGCCAGGTGAAGTTGCGCGCGGCGCCAGTTTTGTTGGTGTTTGGCGCTGCCACACAGCGACCATGGAAAGCGACGAAATCATGACGATTACCGTGCTGCCCTTCGATGAGCACCAGCTGTTGCTTGAGCTTAAAGAGTTGACAGTAGTCGACGGCGTCGAGCAATCCAGCCCGTCCGACATCGAACGCTATCGTTTTTATCCTAGCGAAATTGCTGCTAAGTCTCGCGGCAGCGACACGCCAGACCAGTCTCGCGGCAGCGACACGCCAGACCAGTCTCGCGCTAGCGACACGCCAGACCAGTCCGGCCCGCACATTCTGTGGAACGCGCAAGAGCTGGGTTTGAGTGTAACCGCACCTGCGTGGACGTTTGTGCGTATTAGCCTAGCGAACAAATCCAGCCTAGTCGCGCAAATCGTGCAGGACAATGCACTGCAGGGGAAAACCGAGCAGGAAAAGCTCGGCGATTTGCGCAATCGCGTTAGCGACGAGGCAATTTATGGCGAAGCGATCCGCTGTAAACGGGTACCGGATGCGGATTAATGGCAAAAGCGTCGAAGGCTTTTATCCGCTTGCCTATTGCCCGCATACATGAATCCTTTTGATGCGTTGATTTCGCAGCGCATTCAGGCGGCACTGGCCTGTTTCGACGTCAGTGCAGCAATGCCCAGCGCACCGCAGGCAAAGCCGTGCACGATTGTGGTGCCCATTTACAACGGCGCAGTGCAGGTTCGACGCTGCCTAGCCAGTTTGCTGCGCTACACCGAAGCGCACCACACGATTTTGCTGGCTGATGATTGCAGCCCGGATTTAAGCCTAGCGGCGGAACTGCAGGCGTTTGCACGCCAGCACGCGCACGTGCACTACCTCAGGCGCGCTGAAAATCTCGGCTATTTGGACAACGTCAACGCCGCGCTGAACGCCACCGCGGGCGATGTGGTGTTACTCAATAGCGACACCGAAATCGGGCCGGAATTTATTGAGCGCTTGCAGCGCGCGGCATACTGTCGCGCCAAAGTCGCCGTGGCCTGCCCACTTTCGGATAACGCGACTTTACTCAGCATTGCTGACCACGCATGGCTCGCACAATTTTCTACAGCGCACATTCAAGCGGCACTGGCCCAATCTGCGCGGGCGCAGTTTCCAAGCTTACCCACGATCGTGGGCTTTTGCCTTTATTTGAGGCGCGATGCACTCGATGTCTTGGGCGTATTTGACCGCTTTTTTGCCCCTGGCTATGGTGAGGAAGACGATTTTGCGCAGCGCGCACGCGCTGCAGGTTGGGAGCTGGTGGCAGCGACCGACGTGTTCGTGCGCCATGCAGGCGGCACTAGTTTCGGGCGCGACACCAAGGTGCTTGCGCTGCAGGCTCGACACGCCGCACGTTTAGCTTGGCGCTGGCCCACACATGAATCGGATGTGCGAACCTGGTGGCGCGATTGGCCATTGCGCGAACAATCCGAGCGCTTGCGCTGCCTACTGAATGCAACTGAGCAAAAGCGCCGGCCAAAAATCCTGCACGTCCTGCATCGATTAAGCCGCATCGGTGGCACCGAAAACGTGGCGCGCTCCTTGGCCGCAGCGCTCGGCGGCGAGTTTGAGCAAACAATGGTCGCGATTGATCCGCTGCCCGGTGCGTGGTGCGACGCGGTTGAAAGCCACCTGGCAAACGGCACGCGCCTATTGATGTTCAATAGCGCCAATGTGCAAGCAAAGCAAAAAATCGCAGGATTGCCCGCCGATTTATCCGACCCAGCGCTGGAGCGCAGCTTTGCGCGATTGCTCCATGGCGGTGGCTTTGATTTAGTCCATATCCATCATTTGGCCGGCTGGAACAGTTTGCTTGTGCCTAGCATCGCGCAAGTACTTGGGGTGCCGGTGGTATTGGGATTGCACTGCCATTATTCGCTGTGCCCCGATCCTGAGATGATGCAGTTCCCACGCCACACGCCGTGTAACAAGCAAAGTGCGCTGGGCGATGCGCAATGTGTCTCCTGCATTGAAAGCCGGCAACAAACGCGTATCGCTGTGGCACAGCCGCCACTCAGCAGCTATCTGGATGCGCGTGGCGCATTCTGGCAACACTTAATCGCTGCGTGCGCGGCATTGATTTCCCCATCGAACTATCTGGCGCGGCGCATCACCGCGAACTTTCCGGATGCGGAAAAAAAAATGCACGTGATCGCGCACGGGCTAGCGACAGAGGAACTACGCGAGGCGCGCGCGGCGGCGCTGCAACGGCGCGAAACGCGCAATTTAAACGTCGGTTTTTTGGGCGGCGACGGGCCGCACAAAGGCTATGCATTGCTGAAAGAAATTGCGCGCCAGACTCAGCATTTGCCGATTGAATATGCGGCTTTCGGTATCGGTAGGCCGGATTCAGGTCTAGCAAAAAATCTGGTGCAACACCCTGCCTTTGCGCCCATGGATCGCTCCCGCCACCTGGTAAAGCTGGATCTGATCTTACTGCCCTCGATGATGCCGGAAACCTTTTCGCTCGTGCTTTCTGAGGCGCAAGCCTACGCGATCCCAGTCATTGCCTCGGATCACGGTGCGTTCGTCGAGCGCATCGAGCACGGTGTTGATGGCTGGCGTTTGCCAGCCACTGATGTCGGCGCCGATGTCGCGGCCTGGGTCGCGCTATTGGCGGATTTGTCTAGTGACGCGGGTCGCGCAAAGCTGCGCTTGGTTCGGCAAACTTTGTTGCAAAAGCCGCCGATTAAACTAGAAAACCAGGTGCACGCGTATCGGCGCATCTATCAGGATTTGATCCGCTCAAGATCAGCACCCAAGATCACAGCGACCGGTGTGAGCCGCGATCTGGCGAGTCTACGCTTGCAGCAAATTTTGCCAGCAACGCCGCGCTTGCATCCGCTCGAATTCGTGCAGGCGCGCGCGGCTCGCAGTTTGCCCCAAATTGTTGCGATTGCGCGCGATCAGTGGGCGCAAAGTCAATACCGTGCGCATCTGCCGCTCGCGGCTTTGGCTGAATCCGGAAAAATTGCGCCGCCAGCGATTTGGTGTTCTCGCCACGATGCACTGCCGCAATTGCAGGAAATTTTAAGCCTAGAGCCTGATACCGTCGCCTTTTTACACGGGCTGGATGCAGCTACTTTCGCCCTGATCGAGGCGCTCAACGCGCAGCCCAAGCGGCCGCGCCTAGTTTTCCTGCTCGATGATTTAATTTTCGCTGAGCAAGCTGCACCCGTGGCTTCTTCACGCACGGCGCTCATAAAACTGCTGCGTCAAGCGATCCAAATGTGCGACGTTTGTATTTGTACTACTGAAGCATTGGCAAACGCACTCGCTAGCGAGCTTAAACTAGCGCCCGAAAAACTTGCGGTCGTGCCGAATGCCTTACCCAAGCTTGCTTGGCAACAACCTCGTAAACAACACCGTGCGCCAATCAGCAGCGGTGCACGCCTGAGAGTGCTTTGGGCCGGTGCGGCACAACATCAAAGCGATCTAGACATACTACTGCCGGTGATTGCAGCCAGCAAACTGCGCTACCAGTGGGTGTTTTTCGGGCTGTGCCCGGCCGGACTAAAACACGATCCGGCGATTGAATTTCATTCTGCGGTGGAATTTCCTCACTACGCAGCAAAACTTGCGGCGCTGAATGCAGATATTGCGGTCGCACCCCTGCTGGATACGCCATTCAACCGTTGCAAAAGCCCGCTCAAATTACTCGAATACGGCACGCTGGAACTGCCCGTAATTGCCTCAAACCTAACACCCTATGTCGCCGCACCGATTTTGCACGCCGAAACCACCGAGGCTTGGCTGGCGGCTTTGCGCGCACTCGAAGTGGCGCCCTATCGGACTGAGCGGGCGCTAGCGCTAAAAGCCTGGGCGATCGAGAAGCACTGCCTTTCATCTGAATTGATACAAACAGCTTGGTTAAACTCATTGTTTTGTAACTGATCGCACATGTTACGCTCCAACCCCATACGAAAATCAGTGATCTTGACGAATGAATACACAACTTGCGCG
This sequence comes from Rhodanobacteraceae bacterium, assembly GCA_031409855.1. Lineage (GTDB taxonomy): Bacteria > Pseudomonadota > Gammaproteobacteria > Xanthomonadales > SZUA-5 > JANNYA01. The sequence goes on from JANNYA010000194.1 coordinate 44,809, forward strand.
CGCGGCAGGCCTAGGCATAGCAGTACTTGGTACACAAATATCTGCTAATGATGCAAACGCGGCAAGCGCATCCGACCCAAAGCACAGCACTGCTGACTATTCAGCGTTTATTGGCTCTGATGACACGCTAGATGCAAAGGCCATTCTTGAGGCGAGCACCACGTCAGTCTTGGATAGCTCCGGTTGCGTCAATGTTGCCGCAGATACTAGCGGGCTATTTGGTTGGTACTCAGAACCAGTGACTGTCCCGCACGCCGCCTTTGCAGCGACTGAGTCCATGGGGCAAGAGATCGCCGCTGCTGGCAATACCTTAGCGCTGCTGTCCAACTTCCGTGTCGCGATTTTTGAAAACAACGCACAGAATGTGCCTGAGTTTCAAACACTGACGCCCAGCGATGCCAACGGGCCGTTCCGGCAAGTTGCGGTCGCACCCAACGGCTTGGAAGTAGCCGTCGCTGACGCCACTGGCTACTTAACTTTTTATCGTCGCGACGCAGTGTCAGGCTGGCAAGCCGCCGTGGCAGCGCAAGTTTTTGCTCCAATCCCAGGCAGTCAAAACTTAACCGGCAAAGCGTTAGCGTATTCGAGCGATGGCACTCAGCTATTTGTTGAACTTCAGGGGCAAACTCCTGGCGTGCGCATTTTTGAGCGCGATGTCGATGGCAATTGGGTGGTCAGCACAAAAACTATTCCCGGAAAATTTACCCCGGTAACGAATCGAATTGTGGGGTGGAGCGCGGATCGCTTGCTCGTGTCGGATCAAGATTCTCTGTTGGTTTACAAACGCGGCACCGGCGATTTTGAGTTCAGCCATGCAATTAGCCTGGGCGCTGTGCCAACAAAAATAAACGTCTTTGGCGATAACTTTAGTATCAGCACGCTCGGAGCGGTCAGTTTTTATAAATTTAATGGGCTCCGTTTTGACCGTATATTTACAAGGCAAATGCCGCTGGCAGATGTCGCCGTTATTGATGCCTCGAATTTTCCCAGTGGGCCACTATTTGCAGGGGCAGATCCAGGCGCAGCGGGTGCCTGCGGGCGGCTACGCTTTTTATTCGCCAATTTCCCGCCCTCTTTAGGAACATTTGTACTGCCAGATCGGGTGCCATCAATCGTGAATGGCCCCTGGGGTGTGATCGCCACAACGATATCGGCCAGTGGTTCGGGCGAAATTTACATTGTGGCGCGGGATCGTATTTTTGGTGGGCAAAATCCACCGCTAGGCACTTTTAGCCCAGGTCAAGGAAGCTTTGAGTAAAAACAGCGACCCTGCGGTGCGCATAAAACGCTTCGCAGGGTTTGTTTAGACACAGATTGATGCACTAAGCCCACTCCGTCAAACCTTCACGCGCATACAGCTCAACAAAACTTGGCAAAGACTTCATGCGTTCGGCATAGGCCGCCAAGCCCGGCACTGTGTGCGCGGGCACCGGCATATTGCGCGACCAACGCATCAACATCGTTAGCATAAAATCGACCGTGGTCATTTGTGCGCCTAATAAATACGGGCCGGTTGTTGCCAGATGCGCCTCAACCTGGCACCAGGCGGCTTCAATTTTGCTACGCGCCGCATCTTTTGCTGCATCCGCATTGGCTACGCCCGCAACTTCAGCGGGATAAAACCAAGTGCGATACGCCGGTTGCAAGGTATTTGCGCAAAAAAACATCCATTGATAGTAGCGGGCTCGCTCTAGCGTGCCGGGTACTGGCGCTAATCGGCTACCTTTGAAGCTATCGGCTAGATGCAGGCAAATAGCGGCGGCTTCGGTGATTGCTTTGCCATCAATTAACAGTGTCGGCACGACCCCTGCTGGGTTGAGCTTTAGGTAGTCCGCACTTTTATGCTCCGCTTTAGACAAATCTAGCGCGTGCAGTAGGTGCGGTAAATTTAGTTCGATCAACAGCCAATGCACGACGAGCGATGCCGCGCCTGGGGAATAATAAAGTTCAAGTTTGCGCATGTTTTTTGACCGAGGGAATGTTTAAGTGCGCGATCTTATCGCCAAAATCACCCTGAAAACTGCTAACTTTAGCTTCGCGTGGCGATCACTACCGACCGCAAGAAACTGGATTCAAAATCATGTCACTACTGCAACGATTGAATGAACGTGCGCAAGCCCTGAAGGGCGAGCAAAATAACGAAGTCACCACCAAAGATATTCGTAAGCAGCGTTTTCAAAATGAAACCATGCCTGCGATGCAGGAGCTGGAGCGATTTTTACGCGAACTCAATCGCCAGCTCAAAGCGCTGCGCCCGAACGTGCGGCAAAGCTTTGAAATTGCCGGTTATGGAAACTTTGACAGCATTCCGAATTTTGACTGGTTATTTGTGCCGGGCGAAAGCCGCCTAAATGAATACACCTTAGAAGTGCGCTGGAAGTCGCGCGTCGACACCGAAAAAGCCACCCGTCTGACGCTAAACAGCTATGACCGCGTGCGTGGTGTGTCGGAAACCTTTAAACGACTGCTTTTGGGGGGCATCAAAGAAGAAAAGCGCGGGCCAACCGGATTGATTGTGCAAGCCAGTGTGCAAGCCACGGGCTATATCAATTCCAAACTCAATATTCGCGCCCACGTCGAGGAAGATGTGGTGCATTTTATGTTTGAGAACGTTGATCAACTGGCGCTGGTCAAGCGCCAACTGGGCGCAGAATTCATCGGCCCAGACGTTTTTGATCGGCTGGGCGAATTTATCCTGCGTGAAAATGATTTGTTCGTACGCGAACACTGGGTTCGCGGTCTAAAAGCGGTGGAACGCAAACCCGTACCTGAAACCGTTGTTGCGCCCCCGCCGGTGGCGGTGGTGGTTGAAAAAGTCGAGGAAGTGGTAAAAACCGAAAGCGCCTCCGTCGCGCTGGTGGAAAGTGCGCAGGATCGCGAGCTGGATTTTTTAGCCGAGCTAAAATTCGCCGCGCGCTACGCTGAATCGGCGGTCAAAAAAAATATCAGCATGGAAGGTGAAAACGGCTTCAGTCAAGAGCGCGATAGCGCCAGCTTGCGCGATGCCTACAATCGCTTGTCGACGCCAAAAGTTGAAAAGCTCTCGCCGTTCGCTAGCGGCCTAGAACCCGATCTAACCGCAGCGAGCCAGACCGCGCCTGCAGTGTCTTTGCCCGTCGCCGCTGTAAAGCCGGTCGCTGCCGTGCCCGCCGCAGCTGTAAAGCCGGTCGCTGTCGCGCCCGCCGCAGCTGTGCAAGCAACAACTTTAGCAAGCCCGCCAAAACCCGCTGCACAACCTGCGCTCGACAGCCTGCAAAACCCGGAGGTCAGTCGTGCCCTAGGCTTGTTATCGCGTATGCTGGGCACCAATAAGACGCCGGATAAAACCTAAAAAATGGCGCCTGACTTAGCGGCAGCCGGCGATGTTTTAGATGGTGATCAAGTTTTTCGTTTTTTAAACGACTTACAAGATCGGCTTTGTGCATTGGTAAAAAGTTTTGAGCCCGAGGCCAATTTCCGCGAAGACATTTGGACGCGCCCAGAGGCCATCGGCGGCGGCGGTGGCCGCACGCGGGTTTTGGCGGGTGGGCAAGTGTTTGAACAGGCCGGAATTGGTTTGTCCGATGTGCGCGGGCTAAGCCTACCGCCCTCGGCTTCAGCATCGCGGCCTGAGCTTGCCGGGCGTGGCTTTCGTGCGATGGGTGTTAGTTTAGTGTTTCATCCGCGCAATCCTTACGTGCCGACAACACATATGAATGTCCGGCTGTTTCAAGCCACGAAAGAAGGCTGCGAACCGGTTTGGTGGTTTGGCGGTGGTTTTGATTTGACTCCGTTTTACCCATTTTTAGAGGATGTCGTGCACTGGCACGGCGTCGCGAAAGCGCTGTCTGACCCATTTGGTGCGGAAAAATACCCGGCCTACAAAAAATGGTGCGACGAGTATTTCTATTTGAAGCATCGCGCCGAAGCGCGTGGCGTTGGTGGATTATTTTTTGACGATTTGCACGAAGGCGGTTTCACACAGTGCTTTCGCTATCTTTGCGCGGTCGCTAATGGCTTTTTTGACGCTTACAAACCGATTGTTGAGAAGCGCGATGCGACAAACTACGGTGCTCGCGAACGCCAGTTTCAGCTGTATCGGCGTGGGCGCTACGTTGAATTCAACCTAGTTTGGGATCGCGGCACGCTGTTTGGTTTGCAATCCGGCGGGCGCACCGAAAGCATTTTAATGAGTCTGCCGCCCGAGGTGCGCTTTGAGTACGGCTATGCGCCCGAACCCGGCAGCGCCGAGGCGGAGCTGGCCGGGTTTTTGCAGCCGCGCGCCTGGGTTTAACGTGCCTGGATTTAACGTGTCTGGATTTAGCGCGGCTGGCTTAGCTGCAGCTAGACCGTGCATTCAAACAGGTTATTGCGCGTAACTCGCCACACCTTGGTAGCTAACGCCGCTTCTTGCCGTCCAACCGCGGGCCGCTAGCGCGGTTTCAGCGGCTATGCTGATTTTGCCAGAAATAGCGACGTGCACGGTTTTACCGCGTAGCTGTGGTTCGCCTAGAAACGCTTTGAACTTGTCGTTATAGTAAACATAGTCCACCGGTGCTGGCACCAGCAACGTGCCGTCGCTCAGCATAAAAACGGGCGTCGCACCCACCAAAAACACCGAGGTCACTTTATTTTCCGGCGGTTGCGTGGCGACTAAGCGCAGCGAATTCACGATAAAGCGCGCTTCGATTTCAGAATCCACAAAACGCAAATAGCGCAGCAGCTCTTTCCAGCCGCCGGCCTGCCAGTTGCTGGCGATTTGATCGACCACAGCGGTTTGCAAAGTTGGTGTGAAGCTGGAATTGCGCAAGAAATTACGCGCGGTATCACTCTCGATGCCGATTTTTTGTAGTTCGGTGGCGTTGCGCTTTTTCACATCTTCCGGTGGCAAATCATAAACCAAGCGGTTGATTTGGCGCGATTTGCTCAGCACCACCGAGGCACCGCCGGTCAGTGCGCCCACCACTAAACTGGTGCCTGCGCTACCGGCAAGATAGCTCCAAGCGAAGGCGTCTAAACGATCTTCAATTTGCGGGTTGCTGGTGTAGGGATCAATGCCCAATTCGCGCGTCAGCTCGCGTCGTGAGCGGTTGTAGCCGATGTAGCTCAAACCAAACTTGGTGCCCTGCGCGGCGGCACGATCTTCCCAGGTTCGTTCTGGCGCAATTGGCGGGTCGGGCAGAAAGGCATTAAATTCTGGCGGTGCGCCATCGCCGCGAATCTTGCTACGCGCTTTATCACCCAACTCTTTGGTTTTCAGTTTGATGCTGGCCCAGGTGTCGCTTACTTTGTTGCGAATGCCCTCAGGAATAGCGCGCGCGGTGGCTGCCGGGTCACGAAAAACGTTATAGACCGCTTTGCCCGTGTTTTTGACCGACGTTAGCGCCGATTTGCCAAAGACTTTTAATTCGCTCAGGCGCTCAAGCTCGGCAAGCGCGGCAATTTCAACCACACGCTGTTGCAATAATTCCACCGAATCCGCGTCTAAGCGGCCGTAATCGCTTTTCACTAGAAATGCGGCGATGTGGCCTTTCATCTCAAGTTCTGGCGCCACTTCAAATTGCGGGCCGCTGAGCATGCTCGCGGGCAATAAGTCGGCGGCGAAAATTTTCGGTGTCTCTAGTTCCGTTGGCAACACAAAGCTGGTAACCCCGCTGGGCGCGCTGAGTTCAGCGGCTTTCTGCTCGGCAGTAATTTCAGGCGCTATAAGTTCGGGTTTGCGCACGCGTACCGCGTTTTCTGGTGCGCAGGCGCTCAAAAATGTAGCAAGTGCGGCAGTAATTGCAAGTGCGGGTCGTGTGTGCATGGAAAACGTAATGGCTTTCATTTTATTTACTCCAACAAACTCAGGGCGCAAGTGTGCCAAAATTTCGCGCCGATAACGTTACGAAATGTCAGGGTTTGGTTAAAACAAGTCTCGCCGGCAGTCGACACGGCAAAACAAGTCTCGCTGCCCGGAGCATCATTCGCAGCCCGGTCACAGCAGGTTTTCAATAATAATCGACAATTAACGAGGCTTTATTATGTCTGGCGGCAAATTATCGAGCTTATCCGCGCACGCGGATCGAATTTATCCACTCAATGCAAATGCTGTCCATCTATCCGGCGAATTCATCCTGCTGTGGTTGCACCATGCCGTGCGTGCAGAGCAAAACCCGGCGCTGGATGTTGCGATTGAGCTGTCACATGTTTTGGCGAAACCTTTGCTCATTTATCAAGGTTTGGCCGGCGCGCACCGTTTTAATTCGGATCGCCAACACAGCTTTATTTTGCAGGGCGCACGCGATGCTGCGGCGCAATTTGCCGCACGTGGCATTCGCTATGTTTTTAATTTAGAAAAGGTCCCAAGCAGCGCGAAGCAATGCACACCGCTGCGCGCGCTATTTGCAAGCGCCGCCGCCGTGGTTGTGGAAGATTTCCCCGCGCCACCTTTTCCGCGTTGGACAGCAGCGCTTAGCACGCATGCGCGCGGGCCAGTTTGGGCGGTTGACGCCTCTTGTTTGGTGCCGCTGCGCACCGGCACGCAGATCTTTGATCGCGCCTACAGCTTTCGCCACGCGCGGGCAAAGGCTTGGGACGCCGCGATTGCCAAGCCCTACGTCGAACTGAGCTATCACGGCGGCTATTACGCGGGCGAAATCGGTTTTAGCAGCTTTGATTTTGCCATACCGATTGGCGAGGCGATCCGGCAATGTCAGATTGATCACAGTATTGCCGAGGTGCACGATACCCCGGGCGGCAGTGCCGCTGGCTACGCCCGTTGGGATGCTTTTAAGCGTGATGGCTTAGCCGGTTACGCCGCGCGGCGCAATGATGCCGCCGAAGCTGGCGTTAGCCGTATGAGTGCTTATTTGCATCACGGCCACGTCAGCGCGCTGCGTCTGGCACAGGAAGCGCATGCGATCGGTGGCCCGGGTGCCGCGAAATTTCTGGATGAGCTATTGGTCTGGCGCGAATTGAGCTATCACTGGTGTGCGCATCAGAAAAATCCGGAAACGCTCGCCGCTTTGCCGGTTTGGGCGCAGCAAACCTTGCACAAGCACCGCAGCGATGCGCGCACGCCGTCATTGAGCTTTGAAGCGTTTACCCGCGCAAAAACCGGCAGCGCGCTGATGGACGCCTGCCAAATGTCGCTGTTGCGCCAAGGCGAGCTACACAATAACGTGCGTATGACCTGGGCCAAGACCATTGCGCAATGGGCGGTGACACCGACAGCGGCGCTAAAGACGCTGATCGATCTCAACCATCGCTACGCTTTGGACGGCAATAACCCGAATTCCTACGGCGGTTTGCTGTGGGCGCTCGGTTTGTTTGATCGCCCTTTCAGCCCTGAACAGCCGGTGTTGGGCGCCATACGCCCCAGAGATGTCGCGGCGCACGCTAAACGCATGGATCTAGCGGCGTATCAAACGAAGGTGACGCGGCTAAACGGGCCACAGCACGATGTGCTGATCATCGGCGCGGGCATGGCAGGCGCAACAGCGGCGCGCGCCCTGCTGGATCAGGGGCATCGAGTACAACTACTAGACAAAGCCCGTGGTGCCGGTGGACGCATGAGTACGCGCCGGGTTGACGGCCTGCAATTTGATCACGGCGCACAGTACTTTACCGCCCGCGATGTGCGATTTCGCCGCTGGATCGATGCCTGGCAGGCGCGCAATGTGCTGGCAAGCTGGCAGCCTCGGCTGGTGCGTATCGATGCCGATGGCACCACGATTAGCAAGTCCGAGCCACTCGAACGCTTTGTCGCTATTCCGGGCCAAAACGCGCTGTTAAAGCATGTGCTGAGCGATTTGCCGGTGCGTTTTGACGTGCAGATCAGACAAATTGCGCGCGAATCTGGCGTATGGCGGGTATTTGATACAGCGGGCGCGCTGTTGGCGCAAGCGCCGAAACTTTTGCTGTGCGTGCCAGCGCCACAGGCCGCCGCTTTACTCGCGGAACACCCAGCCGCATTGAACTTCGCAGACAGCGCCGCAATGCAGCCGTGTTGGGCGGTAATGGCCGCATTCCAACCCGCGCTGGCGCTGGCGTTTGATGGCGCATTTGTCAACAGCGGCGCGCTTAGTTGGATCGCGCGCGACAGCTCTAAACCCGGGCGCAGCCGTGCAATGGATTGTTGGGTGCTGCATGCCAATGCCGTGTGGTCAGCGCAACACTTAGAGGATTCTCCAGAACAAGTGAGTGCCGCGCTATTGGCCGAATTTGCCCGCATCACTGGGATAAATGTTGCGCCAGCCTACGCTAGCGCGCACCGCTGGCGCTACGCTTTGGGCAAGCGTGATGACGACATTGATGGACATTTCTACGACGCTGACTTGCAGCTTGGTATCGCCGGTGACTGGTGCGCGGGTGGGCGTGTCGAGGGTGCGTTTTTATCTGGGCAGGCGCTGGCGGGTTCGGTGCTGCGGGTTAATGGCCCTCAAGCGTCGCGATTGATTCAAGTAAACGCCGTGCATTCTTCGGACTTCGCAACAAATACGACGTCTCTTCCATCGCATTAAAGTCATCCAGCGACATTATCACAACCGCCTGCTGGCCATTTCTGGTGATGATGATGGCTTCATGGTCATCGCAAACTCGGTCCATCGTATCGGCAAGCTTGGCTCTAGCGGTAGAGTAGGTAATAGCGTCCATATTGGCGTTCCTTATTGTACGGTTTATTGTACAAGTGCGCGTTGTCCAGTCAAGCGATGCGGTCTGATCAGCTTGAATGCCTTATTAGGCTGCTGCCCGCCGTGCGACCAACCAACCACCCAATTGCGAATCCCGCTACCCCTCCCCAAATGAGACTAACGCCAGAGCTGGCGTCGCTAAAGTGAGCAAATGCAGCACCAGCGCCACAACCGGCAAGAGTGAACCAAGCGATCCGCCACTTTCGCTCGATTTGTTTGGCCACAACTCGAAGCTCCTCCTGTGCCCGTTGATGCGGTTCGAGGAGCGCTTGGGCTATTGCGTCTGCCTGTAACTTATTCATGCTGCGATGTTTTCCTTGGGAGAGCCAACTAAGGCAATACCTCGGAAATTTCCAACTTAATCACGCCATTAACCGGCTGTGTCAACACCTCCGACAGCACCTGAAAATCACCACTTGAGGCATTCGCCACGCCGGATTTACTGACCCGCGCACCGAGCGTAAATTGCGGAAACATGGACAATTTCATGCTTGGCATCATGGCATCGGCGTCGCTTAAAGTAACTCGAACCGGTGCGTCGGCATTTAGCGCGATCGCTGGGCTGCGGTGCGCGGCCAGCGGCATCGGTGGGCCGCTGGCGGCTTTGGCGAATACGAACAGCACGTCATTCGGCCCCAATTGCTTTTTCAATTCCGGGCTGAGCGTAATTTCCAGTGTCACGGTGGCATCGTTACTAGCCGCTGCTGGTGCTGCTGGCGCTACCGCAGTTTCCGCGACAGCGGGTTCTGTCAGCGGCGGCGCTGCAGGTGGCGTGGCATTCGGCGTAGTAAGTCCCAACTCAACTCGCAGCACTTCGATTTGCTGGCCGACACTCTTTGCCGACTCGGAACCCGGCGGTAGCTGCTCGGCCAGTAGCGTCCAATTCGCCAGCGCGGCTTTCGCATCGCCCGCCAGTTTTCGGCTGACGCCTTTGAGCCAGAGCGCATTTTGATTCTTCCCGTCAATCGCCAACGCTTGATCCAGGCTGGCCTCGGCTGCTGGCGGCGGCATATTTGGGCGCGCGGCATTCATCACGGCCTCTCCATGCTGCGCATACAGTTCGGCACTTTTCGGCAAAATCTTGATCGCCTTAGCAAGTGACTCGGCGGCATTGGCGAAGTCTTCGATTTCAAAATAGGTGCGGCCCAAAAGCTCCCAGCCTGGGCCATCGTCCGGTGCCGCGTCCAATCGGGCCCGCAGTCCTTCGGCGGCTTTTTTCAAATCCATGCCCGCAGCGGCGGGTGCGCCCGCCGTTTGCTCAGGCGCTGCGGTTGATGTAGTGGTCGCGGCGGCATTAGGCGCGTTTAAGTTTTGCGCAGCCAGTGCCGGTGGTGCAAAACTGAGTCCACCGGGGGCACCGACGGCTTTGTATAAGCCCATCACCGCCAGCGGCAGGCAGCTTAAGAAAAATGCGCCGATTAGCATCGGCGTGCGATTCGACTTTGCCGGTGCTTCCAAGGCTTTAAGCAAGGTATCTGCCAGTTCGCGGCGGCTTTTTTCATAGGCCGGTGCATCAAGCACGCCTTGTTTTTTTAATCCGCTGACACTGTTGAGTTCAGCCATAGTCTTGCGCGTTTGCGCCTGAAAACCATTGTCGGATGCCGCTTTAATCAGCGGATAAATCAGCAAAAACAGGGCAAAACAAATCATTAGCCCGGAAAACAAATAGAAAGCTTGCATTTACCAATTATCTCCAGCGTCAACCTGGGGCGCTTTCGTGCCCGGTTCGGGTTTTAGGCGAGCAGCGTCGCCGGTTTTTGAAAGCGCAGCACCGGAAAGGCGTGCGCCGCGAAAATGCCACACGACAAAGGCGATGCCGCTGAGCGCCGCCAGTAAAGGCAACAGCCACAGCAGGCTGTTTTGCCAGTTAAACGGTGGCGAATAGATCACGAAATCACCGTAGCGATCAATCATGTATTGCTTAATTTCTTTATCAGAATCGCCTTTTTGCATCATCTCGAAAATTTGCAGGCGCATGTCTTTTGCCAAACCGGCATCGGAATCCGCCAAATTCTGATTTTGACACTGTAAGCAGCGCAGCTCAGCGGTTACGGCTTGAAAACGCTGTTCCTGCTTTTGATTTTCAAAAGGAAGCGGGTCAATCGCATAGGCAGGGCGCAGGCTCGCAGTGGCACAAACAAGCGCTAGCGCGAGCACGCTGAATAGCCGTTGTAAAGTCATTTGCCACCTATTAATTGCGTTTGCTCGGCCAAAACTGCGCGCGTCATTTCGCCAATTTGTTTGAACCGAATGATGCCATTACGATCAATAAAATAGGTTTCTGGCGCACCGTACACACCCAAATCCAAACCGATTTTGCCGTCCGCATCGACCGCAATTTGTCGATAAGGGTTGCCCAGCTGCGCCAGCCAGCGCTTGGCATCATCAGGCGCATCTTTGTAGTTGAGGCCAACCACCGGCAGTGCGCCGGGCGTTTGCGCATATGCATTAAAAACGGGGTGTTCTATCTGACAAACCGCACACCAACTGGCCCAAACATTGAGCACATACGCCTGCCCGCGCAGAGTTTCAGTGCTGATCACCGCACCGCTCAGCAGATCAACAGTATTGAAGCGTGGCGCAGTCTTACCAATCAAAGGCGAGGGTACGATTTTTGGGTCTTTGCCTAAGTTGCTGGCCAGCAAAACACCCAGTGCAATCAGCAAGATCAACGGCGTTAAAAATAGCAATCCACGCGCAATAGGCTCGGCCTTGGCTTCTGCCGCCGCAGGAATGTCGTTATTCATGCGAGCACCTGCGGCTCAGAAACCTTTTGCAGACTGACTTTAGCGGGCAGCGGTGCCTCGACACGTTTACGCAATCGCCGCTCAAACGCGCCTAAAATTCCGCCTAAGCCCATCAATAGCGCCCCCAGCCAAATTAAACGGATGTAGGGTTTGTAATACGCGCGTACCGCCCAAACTTTGCCGGTGCTATCCAAAGGCTCACCGAGTGCGACGTAGATATCGCGACTCAGGCTAGGGTCAATTGCTGCTTCCGTCATCACATTGCCGCGTCGATATTGGCGCTTTTGGGGTTTAAGCACCGCGATCACCTCATCGCCTTGCGTGAGCTCAAACACACCTTCATCAGCTTCAAAGTTTTCGCCGGAAACATGCGCCACACTTTTCATGGTCAAGGTGTACTGCGCCACCGCGACCGATTCGCCTACGCCCAAACGCACGTCGCGCTCGACGCTCAAGGATTCCACTAAAACCACACCCAGCAGCCAAAGCCCAATGCCCAGATGCGCACACGACATGGCCAGCATCTCAAAGGTGTAACGCTGACCGACAGCTTTGTCACGCAGGCGCTTTAGCAGAAAGGCGAACGTGCCAAAAATGATCCAAAAGCCGACCAACACGCCCAAAATCGTTTTGAGATTCAAATCTTTCATGCGCAGCCATACCAACAGGGCAACGACGACCGCGCCTAAGGCAGCAAACTTCAACTTCGGCAAAATACTGCCGAAACTATCGCCATTCCATTTTGTAAACGCGCCGAGCGGCATTAAAACCAGCAATGGTGCAATCAACAGGCCGAAATTCGCGCCGAACCAGGGCGCGCCGACTGACACTTTAGGTAAGGGCGCGGAGTTTGGCGCAATCGACATTTTCACGCTGCTCATTATCTCGGTCACCAGTGGCCATAACGTTCCACACAGCACCAGAAAACAGCTGCTGACCAACAACACATTATTGACAATCAAAAGTGATTCTTTGCTCACCAGCGCCGCGTTTGAAGCCACGCGTACTCGCGACGCGCGCACCGCAAACAGCGTCAATGCGCCGCCCGAGACGATACCCAAAAAGGCCAAAATATAAGCGCCACGCAAGGGATCACTGGCAAAGGCATGCACTGAGGTCAAAATACCCGAGCGCACTAGAAATGTTCCTAACAAACTCAAACTAAAGCCAGCGATCGAAAGCAACAGCGTCCAATTAATAAAGGTGCCGCGCTTTTCCGTGATTGCCTGCGCATGAATCAGCGCGCACGCCACCAACCACGGCATAAACGACGCGTTTTCGACCGGGTCCCAAAACCACCAGCCGCCCCAACCCAGCTCGTAATAAGCCCACCAACTACCCAGTGCGATACCGACTGACAAAAACGCCCAGGCAACATTCGTCCACGGCCGGCTCCAGCGCACCCATTGGCGATCCATTTTGCCCTCCAACAAGGCAGCCACCGCAAACGCGAACGGTACCGCCATGCCGACATAGCCCATATAAAGCATAGGTGGGTGAATAATCATGCCGGGATCTTGCAGCAGCGGATTCAGATCATTGCCATCCGGCATCGGCGGCAGCCAGCGCGTAAACGGATTGCTGGTGAACACCAAAAACCCGATAAAACCAGTGCCGATCAGGCCCAAAGTACCCAAAACGCGCGCGCGCAGGGTTTCTGGTAAGTGGCTTGAGAACGCCGCAACAGTTAGCGTCCAGCCAGATAGCACCAAGGCCCATAAAAGTTTGGAGCCTTCATGCCCACCCCAAACAGCGGTGTAGCGATAAATCAAAGGCAGCTCAGCGTTTGAGTTATCAGCAACATATTTGACCGAAAAATCCTGTGCGATGAAGGCATAAGTCAACAGGCTAAACGCGAACGCGACGAACACAAATTGCCCAGATGCTGCGGGTGTGGACAGCCGCATCAATGCGGTATTGCCCAGCCACGCACCGATCAGAGGGGCCAGGAAAAGTACCAACGATAGGCACAGTGCCAAAATGATCGCAATTTGACCAAGTTCTGGCGTCATGGTGCGCAATCCACAACTTTGCCACCCGCTTCTGCTACGCGTTTTTCCGCGACTTTGGCGTAATCCTCAACGCCGGGCGGCTTGTAATTCTCATCGTGTTTCGCAAGCACTTCGTCGGCCACCAAAACACCATCCGGGCCAATCACGCCAGTAGCGACTGCGGTTTCGCCTTCTTTAAATAGATCCGGCAAGATTTTGTCGAAGCGCACCGATACGCAGCGAAAGCGATCCGTCATTTTAAATTCGCTGAGCACACTTGCACCCGCCGTTTGTGCATTTGGGCGGCGCAAACTGCCTTCTTTGACCCAGCCGCCCAGCCGCACCCGCTTGGCGGTCGCGGCTTTTCCTTCACTGATTTCGGTGGGGCTGTAATAGTGGTTCAAATTTTCGCTAAAGCCCATCAGCGCTAGAGCAGTGGCACTGCC
>JANNYA010000195.1:0-7571 GCA_031409855.1 Rhodanobacteraceae bacterium
GCATCGGCGCGCCAGTGATTTTCGTTTAGGCAAAGGCCGTGAATAAAAAGCGCGTATTTTTGTGGTTCAGACGGCGCATTCGGAAAATCTTGGTGGCGCAAATGCATCTGAATTGCGAGCGGATTGCCGCTCAAATGCAAATGATCGCCGACGACACCATTGAGTATCGAAATCAAGTTTTCGCGGGCCTTGCCAATCGCAGGCCCAAGCTCAATGATTTCTTGTTCCCCCAGCAAGCGAATCACGCCAGTCACGCCGACGCCCACCAAGCGAGTCACTCCGCGCACCGAACGATACACCATGCCAGTAATCCCACTGGTGCGGCCTTTAGTAGCAGATGCCGGTGCCGCAATGCGCTGATGCAAATCTTCCGCCAAATCGGTGACGGCAGTGGTGCCATGCACCGCTAATTGAGCGATGCCGTGGAGGTCTTTAACGCTGAGTGCGGATGTTTTTTTCATCAACGTAGTCTAAACAGTTTAGCTTAGACGCTTTGCACTCAGACCTTTGAAAGATCAATCAACGCTGCAAATCGGGCTAAATCAACGTAAATTCAAACTGCCGCCAAAAAGTCCAAGCAAACCAATGACGATGAGATAGATCGCGACGATGTAGTTCAATAATTTGGGCTGCGCCAGAATAAGAATGCCTGCAATGAGCGCCATAATTGGGGCGAGGCTGAGATGAATATTCATTTTTGCTGTCCTTGGGGAAATGAGTGGCTAGCTTAAAGCCAGCAACGATGGTGATGCGATGTCGCTGGGTATTAAGGATTGTGCAATGAAGAATTGCGCAATCTAAACTTAATGTCCGTACGCTAACGCACACAGCGCCGGTAACGCCAGCAAAACACCGTTTGCTAACCTCAGTGGATTCGTTCCGTAGGACTACGCTCAGCTGGCACGCTTTAAGATTCGCCAACTTTGAAGTAAGCGACACTATGCAGCCTTTCCCGCAAATCGATGGCTACCGAGTTACCCGGTTGATTGGTCAGGGCGGCATGGCCTGTGTGTACGCCGCCGTCGAAGCCGAACTCGAGCGCGAAGTGGCGATTAAGGTCGTTCAGCTAGATCCAAGTCGCGACGCGGAGATTGCTAGCCGCTTAGAGTTTGAAGCACGTAGCTTGGCGCGCTTGCGCCACCCACATATTGTCGAACTCTATCGTTTTGGACGCCTTTCGACATCGCTTTTGTATTACGTCATGCCCCTGCTCAATGGCGGTGATTTGAGCCACTGGCTTAAGCCTGTCGCTGAAAGCAAAGTGCGAGCCTTATTGTGTGATCTCTTGGACGCGCTCGGCCATGCGCATCAAGCCGGCATTGTGCATCGTGACGTTAAACCCGAAAATATTTTGTTCGATCAGCATGGGCGCGTCCAGCTCGCAGATTTTGGTGCGGCATTTTCACCAGAAACATCAAGCGCGACCAGTCGTTTAACCCAGGAAGGTTTTGCTGTCGGCAGCTTAGGTTATATGAGCCCGGAACAGGCGCGCGGGCAGGGCGTCAGTGGGCTTAGCGATTTGTATTCGCTCGCGGTCGTGGCGTTTGAGCTGCTGACGGATACACGCTGTCACAGTGGCAATGACGCCGTGGCCATTGCGCTGGCACAAATTGAACAACCACCTGCGGAGCTGCCAGCAGCACTGGCACACTGGCAGACGTTTTTTGCGTACGCGCTCAATCCTAATCCATATCAGCGCTATGCAACTGCGGCGTTAATGAAGGCGGCGCTGCCGCAGCGGGTTTCCGACGATGTGTCAGTAAACTCAGAGCCCAATACGCCCACGTCCAATCCAAACGGGGCTTCTGGCCGGACGAGTGCGACCAAAATCATGCCAGCCACGCCAGTCGGTTCAGGCGCGCGCGCTGGTTTTGCGCAAAACGGCATCAAAAAATGGCTTACGATTGGCTTGTTTAGCGGCCTTAGCGTCGGTGCAATTGCCTGGTACGCCTGGGATAAAAATCAACAGCAGCTGCAGTTTGAGCGCGTGCAATTGGAACTGGCGCAGGTGCCAGAAGACAAGGCGACCGAGCTACTCAGCAATAGCGCGAATCGTTTGAGCACAAGCCAAGCTGCAGGGCTGGCGAGTCAAATCATGCAGCGCATGGTGCGCAAGATTCAACGCTTAGCGCAAGCAGACGGCGAGGCGGCGGCGAACCTAAATGCGATTGCAGCTTCCTGGCTTAGCTTAGCTGCGCTGCGTAATAAATATCAGCTTACCACGTCGCCGGAACTTGCCGAGCTTGAGTCGTCCTTGACCCGGCGTGTTGAAGAAACCCTAATTCTTGCCAGCGAACAGTTTGATCGTTCAACCGCGCAACAAGTATTGCCGCTCGCAAAGGCCTTAGCCCAAAAGAACTTGACGCTGCAGCCAGTAATGAAACGCGCAGCAGAAATCCCAGAAATTGGTGGTGAATATACGGACGCGAGCGGCATTAAAATGCGTCTAGTGCTGCCACCAAAGGACAAAAATACCGGATTGGCGGTGATGTCGAACGCGCTGAGCCAAAACGAATTTGACCGGTACACATTAGCATTAAAGTTGAATCCGGGTAGTTGCGCCCACCCCACGGCACGGGCATGCATCGATCAAACACAAGCGAACGCCATTGCAAATTGGTACAGCACGCAATCGAATTCGCCGCTTACTGTGCCGAGTGGCGCTGAATGGCAATTAGCGCACGCCTTTGCGCCACGCTTAGCAGGTAATTTTGCCGCTAGCCGAGAATGCCGAATTGTTACTTATAGCCAGCGCCCAAATGTCGTTAAGCGCACTTGGGGCAATATCAAAAGCGTGTTTGGCGGCCAAAACGCGCAGGCAAGTTCGACACGGTCTTGCAGTGGCGAACTTGTATTTGCGCTGGATGCGAGCGGTAAAAGTGCCGTAGCGAGCCCTGAAAAAACAGTGCTCGTGCTGGTAAAAGTGCTACGTTAGTACGTCTCGGCAGGCAAGTTATTTGATGCCGTTAGCTCACTGACTTTCATCGTTCCAACACCCTGGTTCACGAACGCGAGTGCGATCCCACTCACATTTACGCTAGGGAAGCCACCGATCGCTTCATTGTCCGAAAGCGTAACGTATTTAAGTTCGGCTTTGCCGTAGTTCAACAGCGCCGATGCCAACACCAACGATTGAAAGCGACGCGACACAATATTGCCGCGAATACGGGTGTTGCGTATGTCCGCGAAACCGTAGTTAACAATCGTGCCAGCGTTTTGCGAGGCGCTAATGGTGTTGAAGCTCAATTCACACCGTACCAGCGTTATTTCGCCGAAGTTACTGATGATCGCCGGGGCCGTGCGGGTGGTTTGATCAATGACCGAAACGCCGCGTAATTCAGCGCTGCCATAGTTTACCAAAGCGCCATCGGTACCTTCGGCAAGGGTTACGCCTTCAATTTTTAGCGATGCGCCAGAAGCCACTTCCAAAAGATGCAGGCTACGACTGGTATAAGCACGCAGCTCAGCCTTCGCGCCGCGAATAACCAGCTGACCGGTAATGACGGGCAGCGCGACAAAACCTTCCTTGCCTTTAACCGCATCTTCCAGGGCATATACACCTGCAGCTAATTCAATAACATCAGCCTCGGGCGAAGCATTGGCCAGTAGTATCGCTTTGGCAAAACCCTCGGAATCTCCCTGAGTGATGCTGTAAACCAATGCATTCGCTTGGCAGGTGACTGCAGCGGCAGCTAAAACAACTGCGATCCGTACGACAACTTCCCTGTTGATTCGTTTGCAATGGCAAACCAATCTCGAAGCTAGACTTTTCATAATATGCACCTTAACTTTTGGGGTGATGTTGGGGGTGGATTTAGCCTGAATTACGCACGCTAGAGGAAACAATCTATTACCAGGAAGGTGGAAAAGTTTACTAAGGCAATGATTTCATTGGAATTTTCTAAAACTCAAGAAAAAAATGAGACGTGAGTCGCAAAATTAAAAAAATATTGGGTAGCAAACCGGACGCACTTAGATCAATTACAATTCTTGACGTACGTATGATCGCACTGTAGGCAACCAAAAGGCTTAAACCATGAAAAAACTTTTAATCTCACTCGCCCTGACCATCAGCGCCTGCGTGCTTGCGCCTGCAGCGCTCGCAGCCGGGCCAAAACCAACCATCGCTGTCATTGAGTTTAAAAATGAGTCCGGCGCGGGCTGGTGGGGCAACGGCGTGGGCTGGGAATTGTCTGGCATGCTGAGCAACGAGCTGGCTTCGAGCCGAGCATTTGCCGTGCTTGAGCGCAGCAAAATCCAAAGTGTTTTGGAAGAACAAAACTTAGCCGCATCTGGCCGCGTCAACGCTGCAACCGGTGCCCGCATGGGTAAATTGGTCGGCGCGCAGTATCTAATTGCAGGCACAGTCACCGCCTACGAAGAAGAAGTCGCTAGTACCGGCGGCGGCATCAGCTTTGGCGGCATTTCGGTTGGCGGCAATAGCGAAAGTGCTTACCTAGCGGTGGACTTGCGCGTTATTGACTCAAACACCGGCGAAATTGCCTACAGCCGCAGCATTGAAGGCCGCAGTAAAGGCGGCGGTATGAGCCTAGGTATATCTCGTGGTGGTTTTGGCGGCACTTTGGCGAATCAAAACAAAACGCCGGCTGGTAAAGCGATTCGCGCGGCGCTGATTGAAGCGTCTGAGTACATGGAATGCTTCATGGTCACCAAATCCAGGCGCTGCATGGATAGTTTTGATGCAAAAGAGCAAAAACGCCGTGATTCTAGCCGTGGTGCCCTGAGCCTCGATTGATCTGCGCTAAGTCTTTGAAGAAACTTCGTTTTGCTGCGCAATTTATCCGCCTTTGGCGGATCGCTACGCTAATACGCAATGACTGGCTTCGCTGTTGGCGAAGCCAGTCAACTTAAACGCTGTCTTGTTTCAGGCCTAACCAGCGCAACGCAGTACGGTAATTCAGATGTTCCTGTTGCGCCTCACGCCCAGGTAAATTCGCAATCAGCTCCCCTGGGCTTTGTTCGCCCAGCGGGAACGGATAATCGGTGCCCAGCATGACGTGTTCAGCACCCACGGTATCGATCAAGTATTCCAGCGCCCGCTGATCGTGCACACAGCTATCAAAATATAGGCGCGACAGATATTCACGCGGGTTGCGCGCGTTGTCGGTTGCCACCAAATCTGGGCGCATCGTAAATCCGTGTTCAATTCGGCCGAGCGTATACGGAAATGCGCCACCACCGTGTGCGAACGCCACGCGCAAGCGCGGATTGCGCTCTAACACGCCGCCAAAGATCAGCGAACACGCGGCGCGCGATTGTTCTGCTGGCATCCCCACCAGCCAAGGCAGCCAATACTTAGGCATCGACGCCGCACCCATCATATCCCAGGGGTGGATCAGCACCGCGACATCCAAATCCGCGCAGGCGGCGAAAAAATCGCTTAAATCCGGCGCGTCTAGATTCCAATCACCGATGTGTGAGCCAATTTGTACACCTGCCAAACCCAATTCGCGTTTCGCCCGCGCCAGCTCAACGATGGCTAGTTCTGGGCTTTGCAGCGGTACTGTGGCCAGCGCGTGATAGTGCGCCGGGTGCGCACGGCAAACTTCCGCCATATGATCATTCAGCGCCTGATGCAACTCTAATGCTCGCGCGGCTTCGGCCCAATAGCAAAACATCACCGGTACCGTGCTGATGACCTGCTCGGTAACGCCGAATTGTCGATATTCCTCAATACGCAGCAGCGGGTCCCATGTATTTGGCCAAATTTCGCGAAAAAATTTGCCGTCTTTATAGATGCGATGTTGCTCCTGCCCATCGGCATTGACGCTGTGGTTGATGCTGGGAAAACGCAAGTCGCCGTACTTAGTCGCCAAATCTGGCCAATGGCGCGGCAAAATGTGTGCGTGGGTATCGATCTTTCGCATCGTCCCGATTGTTTGCAGACTCATTGCGCGGCAGCCTGGCTCATGGCTGCAGAGCCCAAAGTCATAATCAAATCCAGCGTTTTATCGTCTTCAGCGGCCAACTGATCCGGTGCTTCCTTGCCCGCCTTGCGCACGTGCGCTGGCCAACTGTCATCGACGTCGACTTTTGGCAGCACGCCGAACGCACGATTGCGCCCACCGCGCTTACTCAGATACACCGCGTTGTCGGCCATAAAAAGCACGTCTTCCTGGCTCACCGCTTGTGGATTGGCACGGTTCCACGGAAATGGCGCCCAGCCGATGGATGCGGTAACGCGTAAAGCGTGGCCGCTCGGAATTACAATCGGCGTATCCGCCAGCGCCGCCATAATGCGCTGCGCGAAGCCTGCACCATTGTCACGCCGCACGCCGCGTGAAACGACTAAGAATTCCTCACCGCCCCAACGCATGAGCGAATCACCCGCACGCGCCATCGCCCGCAAGCGACGCGCCACTTCGACCAACACTACATCGCCCGCATCGTGGCCGTAGGTGTCGTTGATGTTTTTGAAATGATCCAAATCAAAAATATACATCAGTAAGTCATCGCCAAATTCACGCCGTTGCAGCTCGTCAGCACGCGCGCCAGTATTTACTTCCTCTGATTCGGGCTCCCACTCGTGAAATTCCGCTTCAATGTAGGTTTTGAAATAACGCCGGTTGCGTAGCCCCGTCAAAGCATCAGAAAAAGCGCTTTCGGCAAGTTCCTGATTCGCCTTTTCTAGCATCAATGCCTGTTGCTCAAGTAAGGCCTTTTGCCGCTCAATTTCAATGTTGCGTGCGCGCATCGCACGCTGGCCTTCCACCACGGCGCGATAAGCTGCATGGCGCTGCTGTGACGCCAAATACGCTTGGCTGTGATAGCGCACGCGCGCCGCCAACTCCAATGCGCTCGGTAATTTCACCACGTAATCGTTCGCGCCACTCAAAAAAGCATTTGCCTTGATTTCTGGTGCGACCAAATCGGACAGCATCATCACCGGAACTTCGCGCAGCGCTGAGTTCACCCGATAGCGTTTGACCAAGGTTAGGCCATCGATACCCGGCATTTTTAACTCTTGCAAAATCACCGTTGGCAGTACTTCCATGGCAATTTCCTCGGCATGCGTCGCATCACTGCAAAAGTGAAACTCAATATCGCGGCAGCCTTCCAACATACGGCGAATGGCCTTGACCGTCGCAGCTTGATCGTCCACAAGCAATACAACAGCGCGAACCTCGGTCGCTACAATCGGGTGAGCTTGAGTGTTTTCCATAGTTTATGGGCCGAAGGACGACATGGCAGTAATTGTCGCTATCTTATGTGCCAAAGCGCTACGTCGTCGCACTATTTTTGCAGCCCGAACCATTGGCCGCACTATAGTCTGGCACATTAAATGAAATTGATGCCTCACCCGACAACTCGAGCAACTTTTTGCACCACGTCCACCGTACGCATGCGCTGCATTAAATCCTCCAGATGCACGACCGAGCGCACTTGCACGGTAAAGACCACGACCGCGCTGTCACCATCGCTGGTGGTCTTTTGAAAATCCAGAATATTGATGCGCGCTTCTGCAAATGTTCCGGTCACGCGCGCCAAAACACCGGCTTGATCCGTCACTTCGATGCGCAGCTGCACGTTAAAATCACCGCTGACCTGCG
>JANNYA010000196.1:0-24457 GCA_031409855.1 Rhodanobacteraceae bacterium
GCGCCCTTGACCCCGCTTCCACTCGGGCCACAGCAAATTCCCAGGCGCGCGCTACACTCTGATCTTTAACGCCAGCAACTCAACAAATCGAACCTTGATTTTTGCTTTGCTCAGGCTCATACCTGGATTGGAAAATACTGCGTGGGCATTACCCAGGATTCGGCGATAGTGCGCTAGTATTGGTTCTTGGGCCGAAGGTCGGCTGAATTCGATTTGGGTGCGGCTTCTCAGAGTTCAGCGTGCTTCTTCCGCTTAGACCGATCGATGCGATCGCGTGCAACACGTGTTCCGGAACAGGTTTCATTTACGGAAACAGTGTGATCTGTACTGAGTGTTCAGCGCTCGGTTGGTTACCTGCCAAACGCTGATAACCAAAATTTGCAGGCTGACCCGTTTGCCGCAATCATCGGCTGAATTCAATTTTAGGCGTCGCCGACACTAGTCACTGAAAGTGCTCGCGCTACACTAGGGCGCATCTGTACTGAGGCACAAACCATGGGAAATCAACTCGAGTTACTCGAAGCCCAAGCCCTGCAACTAACAAGCGGCGAACGCGCCGCGTTCGCGCAGCTATTACTTGCCAGTCTCGATGAAGATCTAGATATTGAGGAAGCATGGGCGTCTGAAATCGAATGCTGAATCTCTGACATTGAGAATGGCACTGTGCAAGTGATTCCAATTGCAGATGCACTTGCCGAGGTGCGAGCTTCGCTGAAGTGAAGCTCGTCATTGTTCCACTGGCACTCGCCGAGCTTCACGATGCCTGTTCGGCGAGACTCATCTACCGTGTCGCCTGTTCGGCGAGACTCACAGCATATTCTTCAACGCCACACGCACTTGTTCGCCAATCAGCGGGTCGTCCAGCGCGACACGGGCGGTGGCTTGCACATAGCCTAATTTGGTGCCGCAATCAAAGCGGGTGCCGCTGAAGCGAAACGATTCCACGGTTTTTTTCAGCAGCAGTGCTGCAATGGCATCAGTCAATTGGATTTCACCGCCAGCGCCGGGCGTAGTGCGCTCCAGCAAATCAAAAATACTGCCATCTAAGATGTAACGTCCAACAACAGCAAGCGTGCTTGGCGCGACATCCGGCTTGGGCTTTTCCACAATGCTGCTGATTTTGGATAATTGCACATCTGGATCATCCGCGCTAACGATGCCGTAATTCGCGGTTTTTTCACGCGGTACGTTTTCCACAGCGATAATGCTGTGCCCGGTTTTTAGGTGCTCCGCCGCCATTTGCTTCAGCGCGCCGTTGTTCGGGCTGTAGATAAAATCGTCCGGCAAAATCACGCCAAAAGGCTCGTTGCCAATCACTGGCTTCGCGCACAAAACCGCATGGCCTAGGCCCAGAGCTTCTTTTTGCGTGACGAACACACAACTGACGTGCGGTGGCAATAGATCGCGCGCCGCGTCCAGTAATTCGTGTTTGCCTTGCGCGAAAAGCTTGGTTTCCAGCTCAAACATGGTGTCAAAGTGATCGGCGATTTGGCGCTTGTTGCGATTGATCACGAAGATCAAAGTATCGGCACCCGCTTCAATCGCCTCCTCGGCGGCAAATTGAATCAAAGGCTTATCCACCACGGGCAGCATTTCTTTGGCGATCACTTTGCTGGCGGGCAAAAAACGCGTGCCTAAGCCTGCGACGGGGAAGACGACTTTGCGGATGGTCATAAATGCAGTCCTGAACTAAATTTTGAGAATTGCCGCGCGCACTAGGGCATTTTTCGGCGGGCCGCTGACGAGTTTGCCTCGGTAAGCAAACTTGTGTATGTCTGGTAAAGCGCAAACAAAAACGCCACGCGCTCGGCATCGGTTTTGCCCTTAAAGCCATAAGCAGCATCGACCGCGCGGTCGAGCGCGAGGTGGGCTTTGGTTAGCGGTATCGGTGTGGCGAGAGGATCATATAAATCCGCCAAGCTTGCTGCAGGGAACTGCGCGCGCACGTCTAGTATGTTTTGCGCCTTTTCTTCAATGCTGAGCTTTTGCTTTTCGCTGGGTGAGTTCGGCCAAGGATAGTTGTTGTAGACAATTTTTGCCGAATACTGGTAGCGGCTTTCCAATCTTCCAGTCACCGCGTTAACCCATGCCATGTGCATTGCGCTTAACAAAACGCCAAGATGAAATAGCGTCCCGTTATCAATCACACGCAACTTATCACCGACCAAGACCGAAGAACCAAGAAACTGCATAGGAATAATACTGCGCCGTTCCGAGCTTACCTGCGGCAAGGCAATATATTTTTTGCTTGCCACAAACTGCGTATGAAACTGGGTTGGCATCGCGGCAATCGCGCGGGTCGGCGCGCTTTTGCTTGCTGCCCGAAATGCTCGAACGGCCTCGATCCGCGCCAATACATGCGGCATTTGGCGAAGTTCATTGGGCGGGCAGTCCGCCAGAAATAAATACCAACGTTCAATATTGTTGATGAATTCTTCGCCACCCAACCAACGTTTAAACCACTTTTTTGCTAAGGGTTCTAGGGCAATAAACCGCGTCTTTTGCTCAGGCGTGAAAAGAAAATTGCCATCATCAATAGGCTTATTGCCACTTTGCATTGGGGGTACATCACAGATCGGGGAACTGCGTCCCGACAGCACAGTATTTTGTGCATCCACAAGGTAGGGACTGATATTTTCCGCATTAGCAGCGAAAGCATCGCCGCGAATATCTTTGTAGTCGAAAATAATAGGTTGTGTGATCGCAAAGCCCGCAAACCCAATAATGATGCAATGCACGGCGGCTTTTCCCCGCGCTTCATTGGTCCAAGAGAACGTGCGGTGTGCAAAATGTATCTTGACGCCTTTTTTCCAAAGTTCTGGCCACAAAACCCCGGGTTGTTCACCCTGAGAAATTGAGTTGGTTGAGACGAAAGCGCATTTAATTTTTGTGCCTTCAATATTCCGCGCAGCGGTTTGATACCACGCACACACATAGTCCAATAGGCCAAAGTTTTTAGCGCCTTTGAACGTATTCGCCATATCTAGGCGTTGCACATCGCTGAGATATTTGGCACCCACAAACGGTGGATTTCCCAAGATATAGCTCAGCCGCGATAGTTCAACGACATCACCCCATTCAATACGCAACGCGTTGCCGTGCACAATCTTGGCGGATTTTTTTAAGGGAAGGCGGCGAAAATATTGTCCGAAAGCTTCCGAACATGCCAAGTTCATTTGGTGATCAGTCAACCACAATGCGACTTGCGCGATTTGCGCCGGAAATTCTTCAATTTCGATGCCATAAAACTGATCGACGTCACATTGCACCAACAGCTCGACATCGCTGCTTTGCCCGGCTGCCAAATCTTTTGCATAGAGCATTTTTAATACATCTAGCTCAAGTAATCGCAGTTCGCGATAGGTAATCACCAAGAAATTGCCGCAGCCGCAGGCCGGGTCAAGAAATTTTAGGCGCGCGATTTTGCTGTGAAAACTTGCCAAGCGCGGGCGGTTTGATTTGCAAGCAGCAAACTCAGCGCGCAGCTGATCTAAAAACAGCGGCCCAATTAATTTGAGAATATTTTTTTCCGAGGTGTAGTGCGCACCCAGATTGCGTCGCGCTTTCTCGTCCATAATCGATTGGAACAGCGCGCCAAAAATAGCGGGCGAAATTTTGCTCCAGTCTAAGCCACAGGCCACCAATAAACTGTCGCGCATTTTACGATCAAAGCCAGCTGGGCTTAAACGTTCTTCAAACAGCGCGCCATTGACATAGGGAAATGCGTCAAGCGCTTCATGGATATTTCTCAGCCGTTCAGACTTCGGCGTGTTGAGGATGTAGAACAGCTGATCTAGCTGTGAGGCTAAATCACTACCGTCCTCGCGCGTTTGTTGCTCGATAAAATCCTGAAACTGACGCCGCTCAAAAATGCTGGTGTCTTCACTGAACAGACAAAATAGCAGCCGCACCAAGTACCGTTCCAGCGCATGACCGTGATAGCCACTCGCCAACATTTGATCGTGCAGTTTGCCCATGCGTTCGGCAGCAATGATATTGGCCGGGTCTTGTTCTCTGTAATTCGTGGTTTGCAGGCCCAGCATGAAGCCGAATAGACGCACATTTTCGTGCAGTTTGTCCAAGGGGAAACAGTATTCGTCGCTCGATTCCAAATCGAACAAGCGAAATTGCGCGAAGTCACTCACCAGGACAAAGCGCGGCAGATCGCGCTCGGGAATGCCTGGAAAGTATTCCAGCGCCTGCTCGTACGCGCGCTCGAGATCACGCCCAAAGGATTTGTGCTCAACAATCAGCACGCCCTTCCAGAATAAGTCGATGAATCCGGTCGCCGTTCTACCGCCATCTTTGCGTTGCTTTACCGGCGCTTCAAAGCTGGCGAGCCGCCTGCGGCTAATGCCAAATACCTCAAAAAAAGCGTTCCAAAAACTGGATGCCTCGGCGCGCTCCCCTGTTTCGCCGTGCCAGTCCTGGGAAAAACGCAAGGCGCGATCTTTAATTTCATTCCAACTGAGCATAATTGGCATTTTGGTGTTACTCGGTCTTCGTGCGCGCAGGTGACGGAGGTTACCGCAGTCGCTCAGTATTAAGCCGATTCGCGAATCGCAGCGGTCGCTGCCGCAATTATTTTCGCTACGCTCGGCAAATACTGCATCTCCAAGCGAAACAGCGGAATCGGCACGTCGTAGCCGGTCACGCGTTTAATCGGCGCTTTTAGATCAAATAAGCTGCGTTCGGCCAAGGTTGCCGCGATCTCAGCGCCAATGCCGCCGGTGCGGCAGGCTTCATGCACAATCACGCAGCGGCCGGTTTTTTGCACTGATTCGCAAATCGTGTCGAAATCAATCGGCTTGAGGGTAGCCACGTCGATTACATCGCACTCAATGCCCTGGTTGGCTAACTCGATCGCAGCCTCCATCGTCTCTTTAATTTGTGCGCCCCAGCTGACCAAGGTTAAATCTTTGCCTTCGCGCAGTACAAAACAGACATCCAGCGGCAGTGCTTCACCGTCATCGGGCACGTCTTCTTTATACAAACGATAGACGCGCTTGGGCTCGAAAAAAATTACCGGGTCTGGGTCGCGAATCGCCGCCAACAGCATGCCATAGGCGCGCCCGGGGCTAGATGCCATCACCACGCGCAGGCCAGGAATATGCGCGAACAGGGCCTCGTTCGCCTCAGAATGATGTTCCGGCGCACGAATGCCGCCGCCCCAGGGGACGCGCAGCACCATCGGGCAGCTCAAACGCCCGCGCGTGCGGTTACGCATACGCGCGGCGTGGCAAACGATGTGATCGATCATCGGATACACAAAACCATCAAACTGCGCCTCGGCCACCGGGCGTAAGCCTTGCGCGGCCATGCCGACCGTAACGCCCGCAATCGTTGTTTCATCCAGTGGCGTGTCCAAAACACGCTCAGGCCCAAAGCGCTGCTGCAGGCCCGCCGTAGCGCGAAATACGCCGCCATTGACGCCCACGTCTTCCCCCAGCACCAGCACACTAGGATCATTGTTTAGCTCAAACGCCAGCGCTTGTGTGACGGCTTCAATCAAAGTGATTTGCGGCATGGGCTAAAGCTTCATGGTGGCGGCGGGCGGATCGTAGCGCTAATTTGGGCTGGATTGGCATCAACTCGTGGGTGCAAGCAGCAGTCTGGACAAATAACGGGATTTGCAATCAATATCGGTGACGGATTTGGTTTACAACTGCCATGTGATTGCTTGGTTTCACCGTTGATTTCACGAATCTAAGGCTATACGATGTGTGTAGATTATGAAGTTGGGTGCCATGACGAAGCGCGAGGTACGTATCGATTCCTATTTCTCGCTGCCTACTGATTTGGCCGTTGAAATGCGTTCTTTGCCTGAGTTCGTCGAAGGCAAGGAATACGCTGTAACTTTGAGGTCTTCAACAGAGGAAGTCTTCACGTCCCTGGAATACGACGAGGACGCCCCATATGTTTCTGTTCGTGGAAACGGCGAAGGTTCTCTGTTTTTTCGCGCCCTAGGTCTGACGCTCTACGCTTTGGCAGGTAACAGCGACGACGTTTGGCCCCGCGTGATGCGCTGGTCTTCTAAAATGGTTTAGCACCATCGTGCTTTCACCCAACTAGACAGTCGAACGATTATGAGAGTGCGTTCGTAACCAAAATTAATAATGCGATCCTCGCTTCGCTGATGGCACTGAAGCAAAATGGAACGTTTGCCGACGAAACATACTTGATAATCTGGTTGTCCGATTCCGACGCGGAGATAATGAACCAGTCAGCGAAGGCACTCAATAATGCACATACCTATGAACAATACGCTGCCGAGTTTCAATGAATTGGCGGGTCAACCTGCGCCGCGGTTGGCGCTCTCGGATGAAAGCGGCGCGTTGGTAGCTCGATCTGCAGAAAAGCGGTACACGCTTGCTGGATTAATTTCTGAATGTGATTTTTCTAAGCTAATCTGCGGCGCTGAGCGTGAATGGATTGATGCGACGCGCGTTGGCCTCGAAGAAGTCTGATGTGTTGGTAGGGGCGATTTTAGTCGCGTACTTTTCAATTGGGATTGCCATTGAATTTCGAATCTATTGCCCCTTCAAAAACCCCGCAAAACTCCGCCCTGAACGCAACTGATACCAATTTTCGATCAATCGATAGCTGACCGAGACGGCTGGCGGCGTACGCAGGCTGCCATCGAGTATCGCGGCTTCAAACTCAGTCACGGAAAAATAGCGCGCATGCTCAAGCTCGGGGCCGACATTGACGACTGCATCGGCAGCAAGTGCGGTGAAACCCAGCATTAACGATGCTGGAAAAGGCCAAGGTTGGCTGGAGAAATAGTCAGAAGAAACGACCTTTACACCCGCTTCTTCATAGACTTCGCGCACCAAAGCGTCTTCTAAGGATTCACCCGGTTCCACAAAACCGGCCAAGGTGCTGTAACGCCCCGGCGGCCAGCTTTTTTGGCGACCTAGTAGTATTTTTTCCTCAAACTCAACCGCGACGATGATCGCTGGATCGGTGCGTGGAAAATGCTCGGCGCCGCAGTTTGGATTGACGCAACGTCTGCGGTGCCCCGCGTGTTCTGAAATCGTACCGTGCCCGCAAACGCCGCAAAATTGATGGCGCTGATGCCAAAAAGCCAAGCCGCGCGCGTAGGCAGCAATCCCGGCTTCTAGCGGCGACAATTTTAACGCGGCAGCGCGCAAGTCCAGCCATTCGATTTGTGGATGATCCGTCTGCTCGACCACGCGGGCAAAATAATGCGTGCCTTCAAAATGCCCGAGATACCAGCGCTCGACTGCTAAATTCGGTGTATCTGCACAAAGCAAAACATGCAGCCGGGCGTAATTAGCGTCGCCAGCGATCAAATGTTCCGCGCTTACCAGAATCTCGAACGCCGTCTGATGTATTTCCGTGAGCCATTCACTTTGATCGCGCCGCTCGGTGGCTCGGTCGAGCGGAACTGCGGAAAAGGTATTGCTGGCGCTGCGTTGTGAGGAGAACTGCGGGGAAGTCAATGCCATCACTTCACGTCGAAAACGACGAGCCGCAGCCGCAGGTGGTTTTGGCATTTGGGTTTTTAATAATGAAGCGCTCGCCCTGCAAGTCTTGCGCGTAATCAACTTGGGCGCCCATCAAATATTGCAGGCTGATCGGATCGACCAGCAAACGCACGCCGTCGGTGGTGACTTGCGTGTCATCCTCAGCAATTTCTTCTTCAAAACTAAAGCCGTATTGAAAGCCAGAACAGCCGCCGCCCGAAATCGCGACGCGTAAGCTCAATGCGTCATTGCCTTCTTCGACGATCAATTCCCGCACTTTGTGTGCGGCGCGGGCAGTGAAATCTAGCGATTCTGATTGGGTTTCCATAATGCGCTCCACGTTAGGAAATTAAGAGTTTGCGGCAAGTTCCGTACTTTCAAGCAGTTTAGCGCGTTGCCTTGTGTGCGGCGATCAGCTTTGCCAACTGATTGGCCTCGATCAGTGGGCTGGCGGCCAAAGCATTCAGCATGCCCGCTTGATCAAGCTCGGACTTATTTTGATCCAGCTTCCACTTGCCTATCAACTTTTCTATCGGAATTTCAATGCCGACGATGGCCCCCAAAAGCCGCTCAATGTAGTCCGGCGGCGCTTCATTGACTGTCCAAGGTTTTGCTTGCCCGGCTTCATGGGTTTCGCTCAATTGCGATACCAACTGCAATAGCCATTCACTGTCATGAATAAAGCGGATCGGCCCCTGCGCGTGCGCAACGGCATAACCCCAGGTGGGCACGCGTTTACCGTCCTCGGCTTTACCTGGGTACCAGTTTGGGCTGATGTAGCTCGCTGGCCCCTGAAAAATAACTAGCGCATTGGCATCCGGCATTGGCAACTGCCAAAGTGGATTTGCCCGTGCAATATGACCACGCAAGGTGCCCAATGCACCCACATCACGATCTAAAACGAAAGGAATGTGATTTGCCGTTAGACCCGAATCCGTTGCGCAAACCATTGCTGCAAATGGGTAATCACGAATCAGCGCGTGTAAAACCTCAAGCCGCGTTTCTTCAAAATGCTTCGGCAAATACATGGGCTTAAGCGCGAACTAGCTCAGTCGTTCGAGGGTTTAGGTAGTAGCTTTTGCGGCTCGTCCTGGTGAATCATCTGACCATTGACCTGGGCGCCCGCATTCATTTCCAGCAGCTTGTAAAAGATATTACCGCGCACGCGCGCGGTTGAGCCGAGCACCAATTTTTCGGTAGCCACGACATCACCGTTCATTTCACCGTGCATGTGTACGTGCGGCGCACGCACATCGCCATCAATGCGGCCACTTTCGTTGATATCGACCAGCGCATCTGAACCTTCAGCGATAACTGAACCTTTTACGGAGCCTGCAATATTCAAGCCGCCACTGAATACGATGTCGCCAGTTACGGTCATGCGCGCGCCGATTAAGCACTCAATGGGTGTGGCGGGGCGTTGCATCGACGGTGCTGCTGCAGGTTTAGTATTGCGAAACATGGAAAGCTCCAGGTGGGGGGCGCAGAAAAAGTCGCCTAGTTTACCCATGCTTCAATGTGTTTCGCGAATCCAATCACCGCCGACATTCACGCTACTGCAACGCGATCTTCCCGCCCCGAATTTCGATGATTTCACCGTCGGACGCAGTAACCACTTGATTGGTCGCTTTGAGTTTAACCACGCACGGCCCGGAATCCAGATCGAGCAGGCCATTAATTTCGATAATGTCGTCCATGGGCTCAACATCGGCTTTGCACTTGATGCTGATCGCGTGTTCTTGCCGATCCGCATTCATCAGGGTAACGGACGCAACGCTTTGCCCGCTTATAAGTAAAGCTGCACCAAACAGACCCGAACGGATAAAACACGTTTGCCCACTAACTCGCGCGATTTCTTTCACTGTCTAGTCTCCAGGCGATGCAATTTCGCCAATGCGGATATGTAACAGCAATTTGGCTGAACAGCCATCCTAAAAACACTTTACCAAGGCTAAATCAAGCTGCGCGCAACTATTTTTCAAGATTGGCACGCGAGATATTGCCACGCTAGGCGCATCGGAAGGCTCGATAGCCGCGTTTTGCCTCTGGCAGGCTAGACTAGGCAAAATTTTGTCGTGTCCCTGCATGCCTTTTGACTCTTTTAGCTTTTTGCTGTTTTTTGCCGTCATGCTTTTGCTTGACCGCATTGTTCATAGCACCGCCGCGCGCAAACCGATCCTGCTGATTGCTAGTTGGATCTTTTACGCGGGTTGGAACCCACTGTTTTTGCCAATGCTTATCGCGACCAGCTCCCTGGATTGGTGGTTAGGGCGAAAGTTAGTGGCAGCGTCAAAAATTGCGAAAAATCGTTGGCTGGTGCTGTCATTGCTCAGTAATTTGGGGGTGCTGGCGTTTTTTAAGTATCGGTTTTTCATTGCCAGCAATATGGATGCGGTGTTTGGTACGGGTTTGCTCAGCGGCTTACAAACGCCCGGTGCGGCCAGTTGGGTGCTGCCGGTGGGCATCTCTTTTTATACTTTTCAAAGCTTGAGCTACTGCATTGATGCCTATCGCGGCCATTTACCTGAAAAACCGGTCAGCTGGCTAGATTTCTCTCTTTACGTCGCATTTTTCCCGCAGCTGGTGGCTGGGCCTATTGTTCGGTTTGGCGATTTTTACCCGCAGCTCGCGCGCAATCCACGCGCGGATGCGGCGCAAATAGGCTCTGGGCTGGCACTCATTATTATCGGCTTGTTTTTAAAAGTGGTCGGCGCGGACAGTGTGTTCGCACCGACTACTGACGTTCTTTTCGCCAGCACTGCGCATAATTTCGCCAGCGCGTGGTTGGCGGCAATGGCTTTTACCGGCCAAATTTTCTGCGATTTTGCCGGTTATTCGCTGTGCGCCATCGGTGCTGCACGGGCAATGGGCTTTTGGCTGCCGGAAAACTTTAATGCCCCCTACGCCGCGATTGGATTTAGCGATTTTTGGCGCCGCTGGCATATTTCCCTATCCAGCTGGCTGCGCGACTATCTCTATATTCCCCTGGGCGGCAATCGCTTTGGCGCGCTGCGCACCTATGTCGCGCTGAGTCTGACGATGTTGCTGGGTGGCCTTTGGCATGGTGCGGCGTGGACTTTTGTCGCCTGGGGCGCGCTGCACGGAATGTATTTAGTCGTGGAACGGCTTGCGGGCCCAACGCTGACGCAGTTTCACGCGCGCCAGTCTAGGCCAGTTGCCACTTCGTTGCGCGGCATGGCTTGGTTGCTGACCTTGCTGCTGGTGATGTTCGCATGGGTCTGGTTTCGCGCCACCGATAGCGCGCAAGCTCTTGCTATTTGCGCGCAAATGCTGGCGCCCAACTCGTTGCTGATGGGGGATTTGAGCGCGGAATCTAAGCTCATGGCGTGTGGTTTTCTGGTGCTGATCGCGCTGCAGCTGGCGCAGCGGCACTTTCAGCTATTGGCGCGGCTGCAAACTCTGCCGCCGATCATTCTTGGCCTGCTGCTGGGCATGTTGCTCAGCGCAATTGTGCTCTCCCCCGGCAATGCGCGGGCTTTTATCTACTTTCAGTTCTAAATAAATAGGGCAGTTTTAAATAAATAGGGCAGTTTTAATATGAGCAATCTAAGTAATCTCTCAAAGCACTGGCTGCTGACATTTTGCATCGCGGTACTCAGCTGCGTGGCCTTGTGCGCAGCAGTCGAGCTGCATCGCAGTGCGCAAGGCCATCTGCCTACCGTGCGCGATGATCTAGATCTCTGGGCGCTGGAACGCGCGCGCGTGGACAGGCCAGGGCAAAACGCTATTGCAGTTTTAGGCACATCAAGAATTCTTTACAGCTTGGATCCCGATGCGCTGGCGCGCGCGCTGCCTGGAAAAGTCCCGGTGATACTCGCGGTCAATGGCGCGTATCCATTGGCAGCACTCAGCGATCTAGCGCATGACGTGAAATTTACCGGCACTGCGCTGGTGGACATCGATGCCCGCGGCTTGTCACGCTACTACCGAGACATGCAGCAGGCCCAGGTGCGCCGATTTACTGATGGGGTGGGGCCAAGTGCCGCGGTGCACCGGCGTTTACTCAGTGAATGGCAGGCGAGGTTGCTGCTGGGCGATGCTGATTTAGGTTTGATGCCGACGCTGACGCGGCTGCTTTTTGGTGCCGCACCGCCGCAAACTCGGCACGCTACGATTGCACCAAACCGAGCTGGATCATTGGATTTTCTGCATCCAAACACTAACGCAGCAGCGATGGCGGCGAACTTTGCGGCGGGTGTGTTGGCGGACTATCAAGATCATCCGCCACCACCTCCCGATCAGTGGCTGTCCGAGCTGGATGACTTAGTCAAAGACATCCGCGCCATTCGAGCGCGCGGCGGACTAGTGTTGTTTTTCTGCTCAGCCACCAGCGGCGCGCACTTGCTCGCTGACCAACAAGGCTACCCGCGCGCCCAGTATTGGGATCGCTTTGCGCGTGAAATTGCTGAGCCCAACGGCGCGCGCGCGATTTATGCGCTCGATATTCCCGCAATCGCGGCACTGCCGCTTCCGGATAGCTCGCATATTGATCAGCGGGATCGTGCTGCTTTTACCCAGGCGCTGGCGCAGTTGCTCATAACTGGAGGGAATTCACATGATTGAATCAAAGCAATCAGCTACGCTAGCGGGCTGAATTACCCAGCCGATTTGCCGGAGTTTTGCATGCTATTAAATCCCATTACCGTTGAACTCGTTGGCATGGCGCGCCGCGAGGTCACGCCTGGGCTGCGTATGCGCGCAGCGATGCACCTGCTCGATTGGCTGGGCTGCGCGGTGTATGGCCTGCGCTATCTGCATGGCAAGGCACTTTTGAACTATTTGAAAGAAGTGCCAGAAGGGAAGGGCAGTGCATTGGGTGCTGAGCGCAAGCACTTTGAACAGGCCGCATTTCACAATGCTTGCTTGGGTAATATTGCCGCCTTTGATGACTTTGATCGCACTTCTGGCATAAACCCGGGTTCGGTCGTGATTCCGGTGGCGCTGGCCGTGGCCGAACACATCGGTGCCACCGGCCCGCAGTTGTTGGACGCGATCGTGCGCGGCTATGAAGTCATGCTGCGCATTGGGCAGTATTTGGGGCCGAAACACAGCGTGTTTTTCGACAATACTTCCAGCGCCGGGCCTTTTGGCGCGGCAGCAGCGGCGGCAGATTTATTGGGTTTAAGCGACGAGCAATTCGTTTGGGCGCTCGGTAATGCTGGCACCCGCACTGGCGGCTTAAAGCAAATGCAAAACGAGCCCTGCATGAGCAAGTCCTTGCATAACGGCTTGGCCGCGCAGAATGGTTTAACCGCCGCACTGCTGGCAAAACGAAATTTTACCGGCCCGAAACATATCCTCGAAGGCCCGCACGGCCTGTTTCCCGCGATTGCGCGTGATGGCAGCCCGATTGAAATCATTTATGACTCGGATGGCACATTCAAAATACTTGAAGTCAGCTTTCGCCCCTGGGCGGCCAACCGACACACGCACGCCGCCATTGACGCCACCCTGAAAGCCAAAGCCGCGCTAACGCCGGGTAGTCAGCTCAGTGCTGTTGCTGTGGAAACCTATCAAGAGGCGATTAAGTCAGCGAACCAGCCCGAGCCTAAAACTGACCCCGAGGCTAAGCTTTCGCTGCAGCACGCGGTTGCGGTGGCGTATTGCAAAAACAAGCCCGCACTTGAAGATTTCAGCCCGCCCTTCGATCAAGCCCGCATCGCCGCAACACGCGCGCTCGTCACGTTGAAGGAAAACGAGGCCATGACGCGCGACTACCCAAAACAATACGGCGCGCGCGTTACTTTAACTACCGCTGCAGGTGAGGCGGTCACGGAAACCGTCAGCAGCGCCTGGGGCGACCCGTCAGCACCATTGAACATG
Source organism: Rhodanobacteraceae bacterium (assembly GCA_031409855.1). Taxonomy (GTDB): domain Bacteria; phylum Pseudomonadota; class Gammaproteobacteria; order Xanthomonadales; family SZUA-5; genus JANNYA01. The sequence goes on from JANNYA010000196.1 coordinate 13,335, forward strand.
CAAGAGTTGGAGGCGAAGTTTCAAGTTTTGCTGACCAAAGTTGGCGTTTTACCGAGCCTGCAGGCGGAATTGGCGACTTGCGTAAAGCAACTGCCGGAAGCGAAGAGTTTGACTGATTTTTCCAAGCGTCTGCAGCGTATTCAGGCGGCGTGAGACCCAAAATTAGTCGAGGTGATGTTTTTCGGTGACCGACTGAAGCTGCTCCCGGAAGTCAAAAGGTTGTTCGCCGCATAAAAATCAAAATTGCTTAGAACTTTGCAAATTACACCCCATCGCTGCCCTGCATTTGAGTATGCCAGGGCGCGATGTGAATAGGGCTAGCGCGGGCAAAGCCAGGTTTCGCATCTAGCTGATTTTTGCTTTAGCGTCCAGCGCCGACAAGCCATGCACGCGGCCGCGGTCAAACAACCAGATTGCGCTCAACAGCGTCAAACAGGCACCGGCAAGCACGGAAGTTCGCAGCCCAAGATATTTTGCCGCAACGCCGGACTCAAATGCCCCCAGTTCATTGCTGGCAGATACAAAAATACTGTTGACGCTCAAGACGCGGCCGCGAATATGATTGGGCGGTACACTTTGCAGCAGATATTGCCGCACGACGACACTAATGCCATCGAACACGCCGGTTAGCGCCAGCGCCAGCATGGAAAGCCAAAAACTTGAGCTGAGCGCGAACACCAAGGTCGCGACGCCAAAGCCACTCACCGCGATCAACATATTGCGCCAAGGCCGAGTGGTTGGGGAAAACTTCGCCGCCAGTAGCATCGTCAACACGGCACCTACACCCGGTGCGGTGCGCAGCCAGCCCAGCCCTTCGGGGCCGAGGTGCAAAATATCGCTGGCAAATGCCGGCAAAATCGCAATCACGCCGCCAAACAGTACCGCCACCAAGTCCAAAGAAATGGAATACAGCAGAATTTTGTGTCCGAAAACAAAGCTAAACCCGGTTTTAATACTGACCCACATACCCTCTTGATCGTCTAGCTCGCTGCGTTCGACGCGCAAGCTGGGCAGAAACAGCGTCAAAATAGCGGTCGCCGCAGTTAAGCCCACGGTGAGCCAAAGCGTGTTTTGCAAGCCAATTTTTAAGTAGGCATAGCCTGCTAAAACGGGTCCCGACAGCATTCCCGTCTGCCAAAACATACTCGACCACGCGGCTGAATTGGCCTGATCTTCGACACGGATAATCTGCGCGCGCAGGCTCGATGCGGCGGGTGAATATAGGCCGCGCGCAAAACCGGTCAAGGCAACCGAGCCAAAAATGATCCACAGCGCTTGGGTGGTCGCGCCGGTTTGCTGCAGGCTGGGGGCAATTTGCGCCAGCATGGCGGCGGCTAGGGTGATTAAAATCAACATCACAAACATTTGCGTGCGTCGATTGATGCGGTCCGCCAAGTGCCCGCCAAAAAGCGCCAAAGCCATAAACGGCAGCGCTTCTGCTAAGCCTAGCAGGCCGAGCATGAGCGGGTCTTTGGTTATGCGGTAAAGCTCGTAGCCCAGCACGACTTCTTGCGCCATAAACGCCAGCGTCAGCAAAAAGCTACCCACCGAAATACGCACAAAAGCGGCGTTTGTTAACGCACTAAACATGCATCGTGGCTGGTACGGGTGGGTAAAAGCGGTTCAAAGACATAGGATATGGCGCAGCTGACTAAAGCTTGAGTGTGCTGCAGTTAGCGAGTGACGGCAATTTGCCTTTGACGCATTGTCACGCAAGCATTCATCGGGCAATAAAAAGCCCCGTGCGTTGGCGCATAGGGCTCAAGAACTGCGAGTCAAAATTTAGACTTAATTGTTCCTGATTAGCACCAATCCTCAGTTACACGAAATCGTCATTCCCGCGAAGGCGGGAATCCAGGGTGAATGCAAAGGTGCTTGAATGTGGCAATGTTCAAAAGCCTGAATTCTAGTTTCCGTAAGCTTCGCACTAACCAATTTCTGTCGTCACCGCCCCTGGATCCCCGCATTCGCGAGGATGACGAACCAAATACTGAGGGATAGCGCTAATCAGGTAACTTTTTAATCGGTTAACTGATTAATCACCTATTTAGCCGATTTTTTCGCGTTTTTATCGGCTTTTTTCTCTTTCGGAGTTTTTAGCGGTTCTTTCTTTTTACTTTTTTGGCTGTCCATACCTTTTGCCATCGTCATCTCTCCAGTGTGATTAGTGGGGCGCACGCTTTTGCGCGTGACCGGCTAATGCTAAACCGCAATGGCGTGATTGCAAAGCGCAAAGTTTCGACGCCTCTCATTGGCTATCGGCGCATATTGCGCGTCGGGCTTTTGCCCGCAATTTTCGAGCCATTGGCTTTGGCGCGCGCAATCGCGGCTTCAAAGCTCAATTTGTTGTAGCTCGCCAAGCGATCAGCACTTAGCGTTCCTGCAGCGATCTCTGCCTGTACCGCGCAACCCGGTTCAGCGGCATGAATGCAGTCGTTGAACTTACAACTGAGTGCCAATTCACTGATGTCGCCGAAGGTTTGTACGCCGACGTCTTCATCGCCAGTAAGTTTGATTTCACGCAGCCCAGGGCTGTCGATCAGGCAGGCATCCCAGTCCAGTTTCAGCAAGGCGCGGTGCACGGTGGTGTGGCGGCCACGGCCATCGCTGGCGCGCACGGTGCCGACTTGCATCGCCTGCGTTTGTATTAGCGCGTTGCTGAGCGTGGATTTTCCGGCACCGGAGGAGCCTAACAACACGCCGGTGCTGCCTGCGGGAAGCTCAGCCATCAGCACGCGCACCGCGACTGAGTCACGCACGTCGAGCGCATAAACCGGAGTGCTGCCAATGCGGCTGGCAAGCTCAGCACGTGCGGCGGCGCTGCCTTCCAAGGTGTCGGCTTTGCTCAACACGATCGCCGCTGGAATATTGCAGCCATGCACTAAGGCCAAATAGCGCTCAATGCGGCGCGCCGAAAAGTCCCGATCCAGGCCACAAACAATCAGCACTTTGTCAACGTTCGCGGCTAGCACTTGCTCGGCAAAGCGCTCACCGGCCGCTGCGCGTTTTAGCTCGCTTGTGCGCGCAAGCCGGTGCGCGAACATCTGCAATTTGTGATCCACCCAAACAAAATCCCCGACGGCGGGGCGCAACCCGGCTTTCAGTTGTTTGAGTTTAGGATGCGCCTGCGCGGTGAAATTTTTCGCGCCATCGCTGAGCATGTAGCCCGAGCGGTGTTGCTCAATAATGCGGGCCAGGCGTAAATTGGGCAGCGGTGCGGCGTGCATGCGCGCGTCGGGCATGCCGATTTTGGCAAATTCGGCGACTTCTTCGGTGCTAAGTGGTGCGTTGGGCGTTGAAATAAGTGCTGCCATTTTAGAGTTGACGTCAGGCGCACATGATAAAAGCAAAGCTGTAGGGAAAGCGATTTGATTTCGTACAGTCAGCCCCGCAATTTAAAGGAGAAAGCACCGATGTTTGCAGCAATCGTATTGTTATTGGCTGGTTTACAGCTATTGGCCTTTGGCGTAATGGCCGCCATTGACCCAGTGGCGTTGCTCGGCCCGCTCGGTTTCCAGCTCAGCACCAGTGAAGCGACTATCGAGGCGCGGGCGTTTTACGGCGGCGCTGAAATCGCGCTGGGTTTGTTGATGAGCGCGTGTGCGATTAAGCCGCGCTGGCGCGAAGCCGGTTTGGTGCTGGTGGCAGCGTGTTTCACTGGCATCGGCAGCGTCCGCGCGATCGCCATGGCATTGAGCGGTACGCACACGACGTTTTTGCTGTTTGCGCTCTGCGTCGAGGTTGTTTTGGTGGGCTTGGCACTTTGGGCTATGCGGGGCATGCACGTCCGATCAGCCGGTATTTGACGCAAGTGCAAAAATCTTTGCTAGTCTGCACATGCCGCCGTGTGCGCAGCCATTGAATCTTTCAACGCCTTTTTAGGGACATTTATATGAGTAAGTTTGACGAAGCGATTGCAAAATACGAAGCCGAAGTAACGCGATTGGGTTTGACGATTGACACGGATGTTTTAAAAGCCGTAACCAAGGCGCTTGGGCCTTCGATTTATCGCGAAGACGCCTCCAGGGTGTCGTTTTCTGACAAAACTGAAACTGATCGGGTCAAAAATAATTATCTGATTGGCAAGCTTGGCTTAAGCGATGGGCCGTTATTGGATCAAGCTCTGGCTGAGTGTGGTGAGGCTTTGGGTAAGTCGAACAAAAACAAATATCGCGCGGTTGTCTATGCATGGTTGGCGACTAAGTTGGGTGAGACTAAGCGGTATAAGGCTTAGTTTGCTTCTGTGATTGGACGGCTATTCTCATTTTTGGCGCTCAAGGCAATTGCCTCAGACGACCCTTTCGTCTGGATCGAATACTCTCAGGACGCGTCACAAGGGCTTTGGCGATGTAAATTCAGTCTTTCGGGTTCAACGCGAGATTGGGCTGTGAGCGTCCGTTTCGCTAAGGGCTTGAAGTCCAAGCTGCGCCCTAAGCTGCCGCCAGACTTTAGTTTTCACTCTGGCCAGTACTTGACTTCACTAACACTTGGGCGCAACAAGCCGGTTTCACTTGAGATTCAAAGCGATCAATTGCTCGCAGTGAGTGGGCTTGTTTTCGTAACGTTTGAGGCAAAGGGTCGAATTGGCGGCACTATCATTCCAAAGTGGGTTCCAATCGGCTTCGCTGATCCGAGTCTTCTTATGCGCTTTGATGAGTCGGTCGCACGTCTGCAAGCGAAGCAATTGACGTCGCATGGAGGCTAGTGGTTACTGAAGCCGACAATGCGGCATTCGGCGATTTTGATTTATCCAATCGCTCGCGTGCCGAATTGTGGCGTATTAAACCGTTCGCGACTTTGAGGCGTAAATAATCCTGAGCTTCAAAAACACCTAGCCTTGTGTCACGCTGCGCGCCTGCCCGCAACGAGAGCTGTGTTTTGACGACGCCTAAAACCCCACAAAAGAACTTACCGCCGCACTGGCCGGCATGGGCGAAAAAATTCGCTGAGCTGTATTTTTCTGGCACCACGGCGATGTTTGTGCTGCATGGCAATGTTTCGGATTTATATGCCATGGCGGATGCCAAATTTGGCAGCTTGAATGAATTTTTAGCGGCCGAGATGTTTGGCCGCTGGGATTTGGTGCTCGGTTTCGATTTGGCGCGGGGTTTGCGGCCGCTGGGTGGCAGCGACGCGAAACGCCAGCTCGAAATGGTGTCCTTGCTTTCACGCAAATTGGCGGATCCAAAGCTATTACCTAAGGATCCGACCACGGTGCTTTCCCTGCTGGATCGTTTCGTCAATGAACAGTTGACCAGTGAAACCAAAGATCAATACAGCAGCGCCATCGTGATTGATTTTGCTGCGTTTTTGGTGCCGGCCGGGGATCGTTTGCAGGGTAACAGTGCGCAGCATTTGGTTACGCTGCTGAATTGGGCCTCAAATCCCTATATTAAGCGGGCAAATATCGCATTTATTTTGACGGATTCACGCTTGAGCGATGTGCATGAGCGCTTGACCGGCTCCGCGCACGTCGCGGCGTTAGAGTTGCCCTTGCCCGATGAAACGGCGCGGGCGGCGTGGCTAGTCAGCTTGATGAAAGACAGTGATTTCAGCGCTTACAGCGATTTTGATGCGCCGACCTTGGCGCGGTTGACGGCGGGTACGTCATTAACGGATTTAGACGTTTTGGTGCGATCCAGCCGTGAAACCGGCCAGCGCTTAGATGATAAGCAGTTCAAAGCGCGCAAAAAGACACTGATCGAACGCCAAGCGCATGGCTTGTTGGAATTTATCGAGCCGAAATTTGGTCTGGATATGGTGGTAGGCCACGAAGCGGCGAAAAAGCGCTTGAAGGAAGATGCCGAGCTATTGCGGCTGGGGCGTTTGGACGTCGCGCCAATGGGCTATTTGTTTAACGGCCCGGTTGGTACCGGCAAGACCTTTTTAGCCACCTGCTTGGCCGGCTCGATTGGCATTCCCTGCGTGCAGCTGAAAAACTTCCGCAGTAAATACGTTGGTGAAACCGAGGGCAATTTAGAACGGGTATTGAGCGTGCTGCGCGGCATGGGCCCGGTGATGGTGATTATTGACGAAGCCGACACCATGCTGGGTGATCGTGAATCCGGCGGCGATTCTGGCGTTGGTTCGCGCGTGTTTGGCATGATTGCGAACGCGATGGGGAATACCGAATACCGCGGCAAAATTGTCTGGATGCTGCTGACCGCGCGCCCAGATTTGCTGCCGGTCGATATTAAGCGCCAAGGCCGCGCGGAAATCCACGTGCCGCTGTTTTATCCGCAGACTCAGGCTGAAATTAAGCAATATTTTTCAATTTTGGCAAAAAAATTCGGCGCCGTGCTTAGCGTTGCTGATGTGCCAGATGTGGACGAAGCACACGTCGGGCATTTATCGGGTGCTGACATTGAAGCGCTGGTCGGGCGCGCCTGGCGCAACACCCTGCTTGCCAATAAGCTAGCGCTCGATACCGAAAGCATTGTTCAAGTGCTAGCCGGTTTTATGCCCTCTACCCAAACAGTGGAGCGCGAAATGCAGGAATTGGCGGCGATTATTGAGTGTACCGAGCGCGAATTTCTGGTGCCGAGCGCGCTGGCCAAATTGGAAGCAGCCGGCGGGCGCGAAGAATTACAGAAGCGCTTTAAGATGTTGATGGCGCAGGCGGGGTAGTTCTGGCGTGCACTCGATTTAGAATCGACAAAGCACAGGGATTTCGCGCTGCGGCATACCGCTACATTGCCATTCGATCTGCCCGTGCTGCATCTGAGTTGGCTCCAAAATGATAACCGCCGCACGCTTATTTTGACCAAAGGCATTGGCAACTAACGCGGCACCAATAATGGTTCCGCCTTGGGTGACGTGAATCATGGCATTGCGCTTGTTTTCAAGCTCGGCTACTGCTGCGGCGTTTTTGCCAAATCCAAGCTGAGGGCTATTTGTTTTGAGGCGGCTTTCGACCAATGGCTGTAGCGATAGCATCAGCATATAAATCGTTGAAACACGGCTGCGCGCTGTGTAGTCGCTGTATAGGGGCGCCAGTATTACAATCGATATCAGCAAAATTGCCCAACCAATGAAAAAGCCGCGCCAGAATTCCCAACCAGGGAAGATCGACTTGGGCTTTATCGGTCCGTCAAAATTTGTATCTTTCACACGCGCCTTTTAAATAACCAGCAAATGCTCAGCTCGCGCGTTATGCACGGCGCTGAGCGGAATGCGTTCGTCCAAAGTCACCAATCTCCCGCCCCGATTCACTGCCAACGCCAAGAGATAGATATCGGTCAGTTGGCGTGGGCCGTGGATGCGGTCAACGCGGGCGACAGTCGGATCAGCGAGACTGATCGAATCTGGCCAAAACTCATGTTCAGCTTGGCCACAGGCCTGTGCTAGTTTTTCCAACGCGCGCGCAGTCGAGATAGCATTGCTATAGGCGGGTTGCGATAAAATTCGAGCGCAGCCGTTTTGTGAGAGCGGGCAGGTGGCCCAGCCCCACGCTAAATTGTCGATAAACCAGCGTTTGGCGAGGGCGTGATGCAAATGCTGATCGTCCAAAAGCGCTATTAGTACGTTGACGTCCAGCAGCGCGCGCACCGTGGTTTACTCGCCCAACTCGTCACGCAAACGATTTATAAATTCGTTGGTGACGGGAACGCCGCCAGTAATCGGCACGAAACCATAAAACGAAGCGGGTTCCGAAAGTTTATTTTCGTCAGTCAATTTGGCTGGCCCGCGCAGCCCAATTCGCGCCAGCTCAGAAATAACTTCGCCCGCAGTGCGCTTTTGCCGTTTGGCCAATTCTTTTGCCGCGAGTAGCACATCGTCGGCCAAATCAAGTGTAGTTCTCATGCATCTGATGCTAACGCATCAAACATCAATTGGACAAACGAATTTTTCGCTTGAATTGAACGGGTTCTGCATTTTGCGCCGCAAAGTTCAGCGCGGTTTCGGCACAATCGCGAACTCGTTGTCGAATCGGTTATTTGAATGACCCAAGTAGTGCAAGGGCAAAAGCCCGCCGTGGCACCCGAAAATGCTGCTGTATTGAAAACGAGCAAAAAATCCGAGCGCGCGTCGCTGAAACCATTGCTGACGCTATTACCTTACGTGCGGCCGTACCGCTGGTATGCGGCGTTGGCGCTCGGGTTTTTATTGATTTCCGCAATTGCGACGCTGACGTTGCCGAAATCCGTTGGGCAAATGATTGACCATGGCTTTTCCCAAGCTAATGCGGCGTTTGTGGATCGCTATTTTTATGCGCTATTTGCCATCGCGGTAATTTTGGCGGTGGCCTCAGCGGCGCGCTATTATTTTGTGACGCGCATCGGCGAACAGGTGATCGCAGATTTGCGTCGCGCGGTTTATGCGCACTTGTTGCGGCAAGAGCAGGCGTTTTTTGAGGTTACAAAAAGCGGCGAGCTACTCAGCCGCCTAACTACGGACACCGAATTGGTGCAAACCTTGATTGGTTCAGCGCTGTCGATGGCGTTGCGACATTTTTTGATGCTTATTGGCTCGCTCGTTTTGCTGGTGTTAGCCAGCCCCAAACTCAGCCTTTTGATTGTGCTTGGCATTCCCTTAGTCATTGCACCGATATTTTTGATTGGGCGACGGGTACAGCGCCTTTCGCGTGATTCACAAGACAAAATTGCCGAAACATCTGGCGTTGCGGGTGAAGCGCTCAACGCCGTGCATACCGTGCAGGCATTTGCGCGCGAGCAGTTCGAGGCTGAGCGCTATTCCACCGCGGTTATGGCGCTGTTTGGCGCGGCGAAACAGCGTATTCGGGCGCGCGCTCTGTTAATCGGGCTGGTGATTCTGATCGTTTTTGGCGCGATTACCTGCGTGATTTGGGTCGGCGCAAAAGCCGTGCTAGCTGGCACGATGAGCGGCGGCGAGCTAACGCAGTTTGTGCTGTATGCGGTGGTGGCGGCGGGTGCCACCGGTGCGCTGACCGAGGTGTGGGGCGATGTGCAGCGCGCGGCGGGTGCAATGGGGCGAATTTCTGAGCTACTGGCGCGCGTGCCGGGCATTGTTGATCCAGCAGAGCCGATTACCTTGCTCAATAAATTACGCGGCAGTATTGAATTTAGAAACGTCAACTTTCGCTATCCAAGCCGCCCCGATGCGCAGGCACTGACTGGTTTTAGTTTGCGCGTACAGCAGGGTGAAACCGTGGCTTTAGTGGGACGTTCCGGTGCCGGTAAAAGCACACTGTTTCAGCTCTTGCTGCGTTTTTATGAGCCGCAGTCGGGCACTGTTGAAATCCAAGGCGTCAATGTCAACGATATGCCATTGGCACTGCTGCGCGAAAACATCGCGATCGTGCCGCAGGATGCAGTAATTTTTGCCGGCAGCATCGGCGAAAACATTGCCTATGGACGCATCGGCGCTAGCCGGGTTGAAATTGAACGCGCCGCTGAGCAGGCCGAAGCGATGGAGTTCATTCGCCAATTGCCGCAAGGTTTGGACACTTCTGTCGGCGAACGCGGCGTGCGGCTGTCTGGTGGCCAGCAGCAGCGTATTGCGATTGCCCGAGCTATTTTGAAAGACGCGCCGATTTTGCTGCTGGATGAAGCAACCAGTGCACTGGACGCGCAGAGCGAGCGCGCGGTGCAAATTGCGCTGGAACGCTTGATGCAGGGCCGCACGACGCTGGTGATTGCGCATCGCTTGGCAACGGTGGTGCGCGCGGATCGCATTGTGGTGTTGGAGCGCGGTGAGATAGCGGATATCGGCACGCACTTGGAATTGACTGGGCGCGATGGACTTTATGCAGAATTGGCGAAGCTGCAATTTACTAGTGGCGTGTGATGGGTGCATGAGGCGGCTATGAGTGTATCCATCAAATCCGACTCGGCTCGACTTGACCTGTGGCTATGGGCCGCGCGCTTTTATAAAACTCGATCGCTTGCTAAGTCGGCGGTCACGGGCGGCAAGGTGCGGGTCAATGCGCAGCCTTGCAAACCCGCCAAAGGGCTGCACTTAGGCGATTTAGTTAGTTTGGTTCAGGGCAATGAAGCCTTGGAAGTACGCGTTTGCACCTTGAGCGAGCTGCGTGCCAGTGCCGCGATTGCGATCACGCTCTATGCCGAGCTGCCGGAGAGTTTGGCGAAGCGATTAAGCCTGCGCGAACAGTTGCGCCTGCAGCGCTTAGGCTATCAGGCACCGGCGAGCAAACCTGATAAGCGGGATCGCCGCAGGATTAGCCAATTTGAGTCGGTAGAAAATCTGGGGCGAGCGGATGAAAATTAATCGGGATTTGCTCGGTGCGCCGCTGTGCAGCGCCAGTGTGTTGTCGATTGGTGCCTTTGATGGCCTGCATTTAGGGCATCAAGCCATGCTTAGCGCGGTTGTTAAGCGCGCGGCTGAGCTGGGCGTGGCAAGCGCGCTGGTCAGCTTCGAGCCCTTGCCGCGCAGCTATTTTAAGCAGCCCGGCTTGTTGCGAATTTTGTCTGTGCACAAAAAGCTTGGGTTGCTGCAAGCTAGCGGCATTGATCACTTGCTAATGCTGCGTTTTAACCAGGCGCTGGCAACAATGAGCCCAGAGGCGTTTATTGAGCGCGTGCTGGTGCAGCGCTTGCGTGCGGTTGAAGTTTGGATCGGCGCGGATTTTCGCTTTGGCGCCAAGCGCGCGGGCTCGATTGACACCTTGCGCACGCACGGTGCCCGCTTTGGCTTTAGTGTGCGTGAGTTCGCCGAGGTGCAAAGTGCCGGTGAGCGTGTCAGCGCCACTGCGGTGCGTGCAGCCTTGCTTGAGGGGGATTTTATCGGCGTGCAGCGGCGGCTCGGGCGGCCGTTTCGATATCGTGCACGGGTGCAAACAGGCAAACAATTGGGCCGTACGCTTGGTTTTCCGACGGCAAATTTGCCCTGGCCGAACGATAATCCGCTGCGCGGTATTTTTACCGTGCGCGTCAGTGGCGCGAAGCTGCATCGCCACCCCGCGGTGGCTAGTCTGGGCACGCGCCCAGTGGTCAACGGTGTGGAGCCGTTGTTAGAAGTGCATCTGCTAGATTTCGCAGGCGATTTGTACGGCCAAGTATTGACGATAGAATTTATCGCCAAACAGCGCGAGGAATGCAATTTCCCGGATTTAGCCGCACTGGTCGAACAAATTAAGCTGGATGAACTGCAGGCGCGGCAAATTTTGGCATCGAATCCTTGAG
>JANNYA010000197.1:0-13045 GCA_031409855.1 Rhodanobacteraceae bacterium
AATTGGTCAGTGCGAAGCTTACGGAAACTAGAATTCAGGCTTTTGACACATCGCCACAATCAGACGCCTTTGCATTCACCCTGGATTCCCGCCTTCGCGGGAATGACGATTTCGTGTTACTGAGGATTGGCGCTAATCAGGAAAACATTAGTGAGCCAGAGTTACGTCCCAAAGTTGCCCGCTCCCAATTTTTGGCGTACGGTCAACAAACATTTCATCTAACAAAATGTTCCAGTAGTAATCTTCTGTTAAGGTAATTTTATCTATTCTACGGCAGCCTGCGACAACGCATTAAACGCATACTGCGTAGCCGCCATAACCGCGCCATTGCCAAAATCCCCTCCGGTTATTTCACTCACCGTGCCGCAAATCGCCGCATTGGATGGAAAATATTGCTGATCGAGCGATCTCCACATCGCGCCCAGCATTTCTGCTGGGCGCTATTGTTAGTCAACTAAACACCAGCCTAACCCTCTGCCCCATGACCAAACAAAAAGTCATTGTCCGATGCCGAACTAAAGCGCGAAATCACGCCGCTCACGATGTCAATCAAATATAGGTTGCCAATCTCGTCTTCACCAAAACCGACTAGTCCTTGGCCACCAACGTCGCGCCAGACTGCCGTGCTCCAAGTACCAGCAGCGGTGCGTTGCGCCAGCCAAATCTCACCTGAGCAATAGTCGTTGTAGGCATAAACGCCGTGCATTTGGGCAATCGGTCCGCGATAGCGAAAGCCGCCACCGATGGAGCAGCGAAAGCCGCCGCCGACATCGGAGTGGGCGTAATCCAAAATCGGCGGCGTAATATTAGTTGGCAGTGGGCTGCAAGCACCGGTGGTGAAATTGGCATTGAAGCCTTCAAAGCACTTCCAACCAAAATTGCGTGGCGTTCGTGCCGGGGCATAGCTTACTTCTTCAAACTCACCTTGACCCACGTCAGCGACAAACATCTCCCCGGTACGGCGATCAAAGGAAAAGCGCCAGGGGTTGCGCATGCCGTAATGAAAAATTTCATCGCAGGTGTTGGTGGAGCCTACAAAAGGATTGTCGGGCGGTACGGCATAATTTGCTGCACCAACCTGCGCCGCGCACAGTTCACCTTGTGCGCTGGGGGCAGAGGTTCGGTCACCATAAAACGGCCCAAGGCGCGCGGGCGTGGTGTTATTGATATCAATGCGCAGAATCTTGCCCAACAAATAATATTCGCGTGTAGTGGCCACCATCGGAAGAGGTGCCAACTTTTTCCAGACGTTTTGAGCAAATTCGTTCGGGTCATTTTGTGGGCCGCCGTCGCCCATGGCGTAGTACAAATAGCCGTCCGGGCCAAAATGTAAATCGCCACCGTTGTGGTTGCCAGCAAGGTCAGGAATGGCAAGAATTTCGCGGCGTGACGCTGGGTTCGCCACATCCGGTGTGCCAGCGCCGACTAGATATTCTGCCAATACCTGATCTGCGGACGTACCCAACACCACGCCACCGGCAGCGCGGGTATAGCTGACATAGAACTTGCCGTTGCTGGCAAATTGCGGGTGAAATGCCAAGCCAAGCAAACCTTGCTCGCTCGAACTTGATACAGGCACGGTCAAAAACGGCGTCGGCAACACGCTGCCGTTTCTAATGATCTTGATCACGCCGCCCTTTTCAACAATAAAAAGGCGGTTGCTGCCGTCCCGGGCGTTGCGCACTGCGACGGGTGAAGAGGCAGTCGCGACCGGGACTAAGGTTAGGTCTGATGGAATCGTTTGGGCAAACGCGGTACCGGTGAGTAAAAATGTCGATGCGATTAAAGGCAACAGTCGCGGGAGTCGAATGCGTGAAAACATAAAAGGCCTCTAGGGCGGTGGTCAGGTGCAGAGAGTTTATGACTAAGTGAGTTAACAAATTGTCTTATGTGCGACAGATTTGCGGTGATCTTGCCTGTAGGCGCTGGCAACCGGCATTGTCAAAACAGCCAAAAAAGCGACAAGTAGGTGCCATTGACTAGGCACGCACCCGAGCTATAACGAATACGCTTTTACTTGCGTTGACTTTCAGAGCGCGCCGCATTCAGTTAACTTAACTGGCAAATTTCTCCAGCAAAGCATCCATACGCGCCAACGCACTCGCTTTGCCCGCCAAATAGATCGTTTGATCCAGCGCCGGGGAAACCGTGGTGCCGGTGATCGCAATACGCGTTGCCGGCCCCAATTTGCCCATGCCAATAGCCAACTCAGCCAAGGTTTGCTCCAAAACCGCATGAATACTCGCGGGCGTGAATTCATCCGCATTGGCGAGATGGTCACGCAAGGTTTTCAGCGCGCTTAGTGATACTGGATTGATCTGTTTTGCCACTGCGGCTGCATCGTAGCTAGCGACCGGCTTAAACCACACCGCCGATTTTTCCGCCATATCTTTTAAAGTTGGGCAACGTTCGCGCAAAGCCACTATCAAATCCAGCGCGCTCGGGCCGTTCGTTTCAGCCAAACCAAGGTGGGCCAAATGCCAGCGAAATTCTTCGACGATGTTTTCTGGTGCCAGCGATTTTATGTAGTGGTGATTCAACCAAGTCAGCTTTTCAACATCAAAGCGGCTGGCGGAGTGGTTGACGCGGTCGCTACTGAAGTGCTCGATCATCTCCGCCATAGAGAAAATTTCCTGATCGCCGTGGCTCCAGCCTAAGCGCACCAAATAATTCAGCACCGCGTGCGGCAGAAAACCATCACTGCGATATTGCATGACGTTCACCGCACCGTGGCGCTTGCTCAGTTTCGCGCCGTCCGGGCCCAAAATCATCGGCAAGTGCGCGAAGCTCGGCGGTGTTAACCCGAGTGCGTGATAGATATTGATTTGGCGCGGCGTGTTGTTGAGGTGATCGTCGCCACGAATGACGTCGGTCACGCCCATATCCGCGTCGTCCACGACCACAGCAAAATTATAGGTCGGCGCGTCATCGCTGCGCCAAATCACCAAATCGTCCAGCTCGGCGTTCTCAAACACCACGCTGCCACGCACGCGGTCATTGACGACCACTTGACCCGTCTGTGGGTTTTTAAAGCGGATCACGCCGCGAATCGGCGCGCCTTCAGCATCCAGCGGTGGCGCATCGCTGCGATCACGCCAGTAGCCGTTGTAACGCGGCTTTTCACCCTTGGCTTCGGCGGCATTGCGCATCGCTTCCAGTTCGACTTTGGTGCAATAGCAGCGATAAGCGTTGCCCGCAGCCAGCAGCTTTTCCGCAACTTCCCGGTAGCGCGCAAAGCGCTTGGTTTGATAATACGGGCCATCGTCATAGTGCAGCCCGAGCCAGCGCATGCCATCCAAGATTGCCTTGACCGCAGAGGGCGTGGAGCGCTCTAAATCGGTGTCTTCGATGCGCAAAATAAATTGCCCGCCGCGATGCTTGGCTTCCAAATAGCTAAACAGTGCGGTGCGTGCGCCGCCGACGTGCAAATCGCCAGTGGGCGAGGGTGCGAAACGGGTACGGACGATGCTCATTGCTTTGTCACCATGGGTGGTTTGGTCGCCATTGATGCATCGCGAATCGCGCGGAACTCGGATTTTGGATACCAGTTTGGCCAGCTATCACCGTTTGCCACGGCTAGGCCGACCTGTACCAATAGGTCTAAATCTTGCACGATGCCCCGGTAATCGGCTTTCTCGTCGTATTCGTCGCTGGGCTTGTGATAGCGCAGATCGTTGTAATCCTTGGCCCACTGCTGGCCGTAATCAAAACCTTTTTCCACGTGCGTTTGCCCGGTTTTGATGTACAGCGCAGGCACACCCATTTTGGCGAAGTTGAAATGATCTGAGCGGAAATAAAAGCCGTTTTCCGGCGTAGGCTCAGGCACCAGCACGCGGTTTTGCGAATGGGCAAAGGGTTTGAGTATGTCTTCAAGTTCAGAATTGGCAAAACCCACCACTTCGACATCTTTGCTCGGGCCGATCAATTTCAGCGCGTCCATATTGATATTGGCGAGAGTCTTATTCATTGGAAACACTGGGTTTTCCGCGTAGTAGCGGCTGCCGAGCAGGCCGGATTCTTCCAAGGTTACCGCTAACATCAACACGCTGCGTTTGGGCTTTTGCTGGGCGATATTGCGGCTCATTTCTAAAAGTGCCGCGACGCCGGTGGCGTTATCAATTGCGCCGTTAAAAATCTGATCGCCGGGTAGGCCAAAATTGCGCCCCATATGATCCCAGTGCGCGGTGTAGATCACAACTTCGTCCGGCTTTTCGCTACCTTTGATTAGCCCCAAAACGTTTTGACTGGTCGCGGTGCGAATTTTGTGGCCAATCAGCGCGCTTGCGGTGGTGTTCAGCGGCACGGCTTTGAAGCCGCGCTTGTTGGCTGCCACACGCAACGCGATAAAATCCAGCCCAGCGTTACTAAATAGAGTGCTAGCAGTGCTGGCGCTAATCCAGCCTTGCACCGTCAAGGGCGCTTGCTGACCGGGTTTAATCGGAAGCTCAAACTCAGGCCGTGCGGCACCGTTTTTGACCACGTCCCAACCGTAGGCTGCACCGACATCATCATGCACAATCAAACAACCAATCGCACCCTTGCGCGCCGCTTCTTCAAATTTATAGCCCCAACGGCCGGCATAAGTCATGGCTTTACCGTTGAATAAACTCGTGTCACCGACGTGAAAGCCGGGGTCGTTGATCAGCACGACCACGGTTTTGCCTTTCACATCGACATCCGCGTAGTCGTTCCAGTTTTCATTCGCCTGATCGACACCATAGCCCATAAATACTAGCTCAGAGTCCGCCAATTTGACCTGTGCGCTGAGATCGCGCGAGCTAAGGGTAAAATCGTCGCCCGGCTTGAGCGTCGTCACCGTGCCTTTGTGTTTAAAACTGAGCGGCTGCAAAATTTCATTGGTGATTTCGGTCATGGGCACCGCTTGCAGATAGCTATCGCCATTGCCGGGTGTCAAACCAATGGCTTTGAACTGCGCTCCCAACCAGGGCACGAAACGTTTTTCGCCCACCGCACCCGGGCCACGGCCTTCGTAATGATCGGACGAGATTTCTTTTAGGTCGGCTTTGTAACGCGCTTCGTCAATTTTAATCGGCGGTGGGGAAGTTGACTTGGAAAGGTGTTGGCCTGCTGTGCATGCCGCCAAAATGGCAGCGATAGCGACCGCAGCTAGTTTTTTGCTCATTGGATAATTGCTCTTTGTAATAATTCGGTCTAACCCCGAGAATAGCGCACGAAAAATAGAAAAGAAGCGAGCGCACGCAAATGAAAGAAAAACATGAAATTGTTAGCAACTGGTTGCCACGTTACACCGGGACTGAGCTGAAAGACTTTGGTGCCTACATTTTGCTGACCAACTTTGGCGGCTACCTGGAATTGTTCGCGCAAATGACCGGTTCGGAAATTCAGGGCCGGGATAAGGCGATGCCGAACGTGACTTCAGGTTTCATCACCATGATAAATTTTGGCATGGGCAGCGCAAATGCCGCCACGATTATGGATTTGCTGAGCGCGATCCATCCGAAAGCGGTGCTGTTTTTGGGTAAATGTGGTGGATTGAAGCGTAAAAATGAGCTTGGCGATTTGATTTTGCCGATCGCAGCAATTCGCGGTGAAGGCACCAGCGATGATTATTTGCCCGCTGAAGTGCCCGCACTTCCCGCGTTTAGCCTGCAGCGCGCAGTGTCCACGATGATTCGCGATTTAGGCCACGATTACTGGACCGGCTCGGTCTACACCACCAACCGCCGCGTGTGGGAGCATGACGAGGAATTCAAGGAATACTTGCGCACCACCCGTGCAATGGCGATTGATATGGAAACCGCAACCGTCTTCGCTGTTGGTTTTGCCAATGAAATTCCCACCGGCGCGTTGCTATTGGTCAGCGATCAGCCAATGGTGCCCGAAGGCGTCAAAACCGCCGAAAGCGATAAGAAAATTACCAGTAGTTTTGTCAACAGCCACATCGAAATTGGCATTGAGGCGCTCAAATTGATCGAGCGCGACGGTAAGAGCGTGAAGCATTTGCGCTTTGATGAGTAAATCTGCGGCATGGCGGTTTTCCATTATCCTCTCGGAATAACTTGTCGTCATTGCGAACGCAGTGAAGCAATCTCGTTGTTTAAAGCTAGATTGCTTCGCTGCGCTCGCAAAGACGAAGTTTATGGTCTCGGTCGCAGCTTTCACGCCGGAAACTTGCAAAAATGCCAGTGAACAATGAGCTGCTGCTCGATTTGGGCAATACCCGCCTGAAATGGACTAGCCGCGTGCTGGTGCCGGGTGCGAATTTGATGTCGGCCCTGACGCATGCGGTGCCAAACAACGGCGCAGACGTTTGGGATGCATTGTTTTTAGGAGCAAAGCCGCAAAAAGTATGGCTGGCAAGTGTGGCTGGCAAGCATGCGGATGTCTTAATCGCAGAAATCAATCGGCGCTGGGGTTGCACTGTCATTCGCGTGCGCACCCCGGCGCAATTTGGCGTTTGGTCGAATAGCTACGAAGCGCCGGAACGCTTAGGCGTGGATCGATTTTTAGCGATGCTAGGCGCGCTCGAATTGGCGGCAAAATCCAGCTTGATTGTTGTTATGGCGGGCACCGCGCTGACCATTGATGTGCTGGATGCAAACAGCGCGCATCAGGGCGGTTTGATCGTGCCAGGGCCCAGTTTGATGCGCTCCAGTTTGCATCGTGGCACGGCGGAATTGCCGTCGGTGAGTGCGTCGCACGTTCTCTTGGGGCGTTCAACGGCGGATGCCATCGGTGCAGGCAGCGTGCGTGCTTGTGTCGCGCTGATCAGCTCAGTCGCTCAGGATTTCCCGGCGGCAAAACTAATCATTAGCGGTGGCGCAGTGGCTGAGCTGCAGTCGGGCTTGATGGCGCAGACACCGCTTTATGTCGACGATTTGGTGCTGCGTGGATTGCGCTTTTATGCGGCCCAGCAAGCGTAAACCCTAAAACCGCCCAAACCGATACGGCCGAGGATCAATATGCGGACTTGCACCAGTCATCAGTTCAGCCAGTAATTTGCCGGTGCCGGTCGACATCGAAACTCCCAGCATCGAGTGCCCAGTCGCCAGCCACAGCCGCCGCAAGTTCGGTGCGCGGTCAATAATTGGCACGGTATCAAGCGTCATCGGCCGCCAGCCGTACCAGGGCGTGTGCGGCCCTGGGGCGGTCGGGGTATGCAAGAATGCGGCCGCGCCATCAATTAAAGCCTGAATCCGAGTCGGATTTAAGGATTGATCGTAACCGACAAATTCCATCGTTGAGCCTAAGCGAAAGCCGCTTTCCCAGGGTGTTACGGCAACGCTTTTTTCTTTCAGCACCATCGAATGTTTCGGGCAGCGCTCGGGCCGTGCCATGGTGATGCTGTAGCCTTTACCCGGTTGAATAGGAATACGAAAGCCGAGTTTTTTGCTCAACAAAGGTGACCAAGCACCGGCAGCAAGTACTGCCTCACGCGCCTGAATCACGCCGTGTTCCGTGTGCAAATGCACGCCACCAGAATCTTCGTGATAATTCGTGGCTTTCACGCCGCTATTGATTTCCACCCCAAGCGAATTCAAAACGCGTACTAATTCAGCGACATACAAATCCGGCCGCAAGGTCGCATCGTCTGGAAAATGATAGCCGCCATAAACCGAGTTTTTCAGTGCAGGCTCAAGGTTTAGCAAGCTAGCGCGGTCATGCATATTGACTTTAACGCCGCAATTTTCATAAACCGGGTGCCAATTGCCCTCAGTTTCAAACGCTTGCGGCGTCTGGTAAACATAAATGCAGCCATCTTGTGCGTAGTCAACGTGCATGTTTTCTGTGGTGACTAGGGTGTGCAGCAGCGCACGCGAGCTTGCCAAAATGGCGCTAATAGCCGGCGCGGTTAGTTCGACTTGGGCGCGGCTACAGCGCTGCCAAAAGCCAAACATCCAGCTGACAAACTCCATATTTGCCTGCGGCACCACGCGAAACGGTGCGGATTTCTGGAACATCCACTTAAATGCCTTCCACGGCAGGCCGGGCAGGGTGTTTGGCAATATATGTGAGGGTGAAATCATGCCGCAATTGCCAAAACTCGAACCGGCACCCGGCACGCCTTGATCGACGATACGCACGCTACGCCCAGCTTTAGCCAGGCTATAGGCGCAGCAAAGGCCAGCGACGCCCGCGCCAACGATCACCACGTCGGTCTTTTGCTTGGAAATATTGATACTCATACGTTCATAAGGTTTGCGATGTCATCCGCTTTGAGTTTAAGACTTAAGCTCTAACATTGCGTTTGCGACGTCCAGAAATCATCAATATGCCTACGCCCACGCACACGACCCACACCGCCGAAATAATGCCGTGCAAGAAGGGCGTCAGCGGGGAAAACAGCAAAAATAGCGCACCAACCGCACTCGCACCCGCAGCCGGTAAAACTTTGCGGGTTGGCACCTTCGTCGCATAAATTTTGCGCACTAGCGCAAAGAATACGAATGCGCCCAATACATTCACCACCGCATAGCCAGGCACCAACAGCAACGGTTTTGCGCCGACAACAGTGGCGAAAACCCAGCACATCAGCGCCATTACCATACCCAGCAACGCGGCCAAAGGCACAAACAGTAAGCCCCTTGCACCCGCTTGCTCTTCATAAGAGCAAGTCGCTAAGACCAAGCCCAAGCCAAACCCCGGGAATAACCCAACCAGGGTGCCGGTCGCTGAAACCGATTCTTTCGCGTCAAGCAGCAAAGGCAACGCCGCAATTAAAGTTGCAAGTAAGGTCAATGAAATTAAAAACGGTAGAAATTTAAGACGCATGCAAAGATTTCAAAGAGGAGACTACCGGTGGCGCTGGGCCACTAAGGGTGTTACGAAGTCGCGCACGAACCACGACCTTCCGGGCGCAGTGTAGTGCAATACCGATGAGTTTCAGTGGCTCAATTTTTAGGGTTCAACGCCACCGGGGAAATCACGCCACAGGCCACTCGCGCGCCGCCACCTCCGAGTGCTTGAGGTAAATCCGAATAATTATCAGCACCGGCATGCAGCATCAACGAGCGTCCGTTTAGATCGCGCATCTTTAAACGGGGTGCCAACACGGCATGTTGCGCTAGACCCTGGTTATCGACGTAAAGCGGCGGCAAGTCGCCCCGGTGCCCATCGCCCCACGGCGTGCCGTGTTTTTTGCTTGATTCTGGGTCGTAATGCCCGCCAGCACCCATCGCCGCCGCAGGCGCGCCCTCTTTTTGCCCAGCGCCACAGCTCGGGTACTCATGCAAATGAAAACCGTGCAGGCCAGGCGCTAATCCTTTCAGCATAGGCGTAAAAACTAAGCCATATTTGCTCTCACTAACCGTAACTGAGCCTAGCACCGCGTTAACGCCGCTGGCATCCACAGCACTCATTTGTACGGTAATTGTGCTGGCACTGGCACTGGCAAATAGCATGTGGCTGCTCAGCGTTAAGGCCAAGCCTAAAACGATCTTTCGAAAATTATGCATGGATGCCGGGCTTTGGTGGTGAAAACGCTGCCAAGATTAGTCGCAATTGCTTTAAATGGGTGACTTTAGGCAAGTGTCGGGTGCGATTCAAAAGGATGTGGAGACTAGAACTCGTTTGCAGCCTAGCCTCAGGCGCGATACCTTCACACGGCTGATTGTATTTTCAATCAAAATTTGCTGCTCAATCTTGCTACCAAACTCACAACCTAAGGATTTTTCCATGGACTTCCGTTTTACTGACGACCAACTAATGATTCAAGACGTGGCCGCTAAATTCGCCAAAGAGGAAATCGCACCGATTGCAGCGGCGCACGATGAATCCGGTGAATTTCCATTGGCGACGATCCGCCGCGCCGGTGCGCTGGGTTTGATGGGGATTGAAGTGCCGCATCAATATGGCGGTGCCGGCTTAGATACGATTAGCTACGTGCTGGCGATGATCGAAATTAGTGCCGCTGATGCCAGCCACGGCACCATAATTAGCGTCAATAACTCGTTGTATTGCAATGGAATTTTGAAATACGGCACGGAGCAACAAAAGCTAGACTGGGTAGTACCGATTGCTTCTGGCCAGGAAATTGGTGCCTACGCATTGACCGAGCCGCAATCGGGCTCAGACGCTTCGGCAATGCGCGTGCGTGCGGTCAAACAAAGTGATGGCAGCTATAAAATCAACGGCAGCAAGAGCTGGATTACTTCTGGGCCCGTGGCGGAGCGCTTGGTTGCATTTGTTGTTACTGACCCGGAAAAGGGCGCAAAAGGCATTAGTGCGTTTTTAATTGACACCCGTCACGCCGGTTTTACTCGCGGCAAACATGAGCCAAAACTGGGCATACGCGCCTCCGCAACGTGTGTGGTGGAGTTCAATGACTACGTTGCTGGCCCCGATACCCTGCTGGGCAAAGAAGGCGAGGGTTTTAAAATCGCGATGAGCGTGCTGGATGCCGGGCGTATCGGCATTGCCAGCCAAGCAATCGGCATCGCGCGCGCCGCCTACGAAGCGGCGGTGGCGTATTGCAAAGATCGCAAATCGTTTGGGCAAGCGATCGGCAGTTTTCAGATGATTCAGGCGAAAATTGCCGATATGAAGTGCAAATTGGATGCCGCGCAGTTGCTGACTTTGCGCGCCGCATGGATGAAGCAAAACGGTTTTGAGAAGTTTGGCAAAGAAGCCGCGATTGCTAAATTGACCGCGTCCGAAGCCGCGATGTTCATCACCCACGCCGCGCTGCAAATTCACGGCGGCATGGGCTACAGCAAAGAAATGCCGGTCGAACGCTATTTCCGCGATGCAAAAATTACCGAAATCTATGAAGGCACCAGTGAGATTCAGCGCGTGGTGATTGCGCGTGCGGAGACTGGGCTGCGTTAGGGGCGTTGCCAACTTGACGAGGTCCGGTCAAGTTGGCTTGAAAGTGGCTACAAGTTGGCTGGAAAACAGCAAATAAAACGAGGTCTTCAAAATGAAATTGAAAGTCATTATTCATCCGGCAGTAGAGGGCGGGTTTTGGGCAGAAGTACCGGCAATTCAAGGATGCGCCACGCGAGGTGACACCATTGAAGCGTTGCTAACAAATTTGTACGAAGCAGTGGAGGGTTGCCTTTAACTTAAGCCAACCCGGCGCAGTTGGTTAAGCGCCAAAGGCGCGAACTATCACAGCCTGGGGCGACGCCTCAGGTTTGTTGGTTCTAACGGTTTAGGGCTGAAAGCCCGGCCTATCACGCGTAACTCGCACCCCATATTAGCGCGGGCTTTCAGCCATATGGTTGCTGAGTTAATGGCATTGTCGAGTAAATGCATTATGAAATTCGTTTCTACCGCGATGTTCGAGCGGTTGGATGAACGGGTCGCCTGTGCCAATCGCTCCCGTGCCATCTTCACCCGTAAAATGATTCGGCCCAAAACTGATTTCGAGCTCGTCACCGTGAAGCGTTCTTACGCTGCGCGTGATTGCCTGTTGCTCAAAGCCAAGTAAGCCGACCACGTTAATTAAGCCGCCAATGAGCGACAGTGCGAACGCGCCAACGGCTACCCAGCGGGGAATATGGTCTGATTTTGTAACATCCAAGTGCTTTACAACCGAGGATTCATGCTTCGATGCGCTAGGTTTTCGCTCGACTTCTGGAGTCGTGATGTGAATTCACGAAATTGGCCGCTAGACTCGAAAGGGCATTAAGCCTGATTTTCAGCATGCGGAGTGTGCGATTGCAACCACAACGCCGCCAATTCGTCCAACGCATTTTTAGGCAGCATAATCACACTTTAATTTAGCGGAAAAAACCTCTTGACCGAAGATCCGAATCGACTTTCCGCACGCACCACGCCAACTTGGGAAATTGAGCTGTTAATTTCCGGCGCGCTGGTATTTTCTTTGCTCAAGTTGCCTGCACTTTTGGATGCGGCGGTTTTGCAAATATTGCCCACGCTTTCTAGTGGGCTTGTTGCCGCGCTGAGCTTGGTCAGTTTTTATTTGCGCGCTGCCGTTGTGGCGCTGGCGGTGGCCTTTGTGGTGCATCTGATGTTGCGCGCGTATTGGGTGGCGCTGGTCGGCGTGAATTCGGTTTATCCAGACGGCCCGCGTTGGGATCGCGCCAGGTCTGGGGTGCACACGCGCGCACTGCAAGAGCGAAACTGGGTGTTACTCAATGCTCGAGTTGAGAGCGCCGATAACGCGGCAAGCCTGGTTTTTGCAGCGGGCGTGGCGATGGGCATGATTATGTTGAGTTCGAGCCTCATCGTCGGCGCATTGCTATTGTTGAGTGCGGCGCTTGGGCACTACGCCGTGCTCACGTTATCGATGAATGTGTGGCTGTATGTCCTGCTTAGTGTTGCGCTTGGGCCGCCATTTCTGGCAAGCGTCGCTGACTATTTTTTTGGCGCGCGTATTTCCCCAACTGGGATTCTCGGGCGGGCTATTGTCGCCACGCTTTCTGTGAATGAACGTTTTCCAGGATATTCACAATTCAACGCGCTTGCGCAAACTATTGGGCTCAACCTGCCTAGGCGAGCACCTTTCACTTTGGTGTTTTTATTGCTGATGATTACGGCATTTGCCTTGAGCGAATTTTCGAGCACCCGAATAATGCGTGACGAACGTTTACGCATACTTTCGCCACAGCAAAATTCGGAATTGCTGAGTGTACCTAGGCACTATCGGGATCAGCGTCGCGGCACACAAAAACTATACGCCGTACCCACAATCGCCAGCCGCGAGTTGGGCGATGCGGCGCTTGAGCTGTTTGTACCGCTGCTAGCAGACCGTCACCCAGACGCCTTCGTTAAAAACTGCCCAGAGCTCGCGGCGTTTGCGCAAGCCAAGGCTGCGAGTTTGATTAGTGATCGCGCTTGGTTAGCCTGCGCGGGGCGAGTTTTGGCGATTAGCCTCGACGGCGTCGTTTTGGACACCAGTGACTTGCTTTACACGCTGGATGCTCAGTCTGGGCTTGAGGGCTTACTTTTGCGCGTGCCCAACTCTTAGGATTGAAACGACCCCACGGGTCGCTTCAATTCAATGTTCGAGAAGCCCGGTAGCCTGTCGCGAGGCTAATCGAAGCGAGCTTTTTATAGGCTATGGGGATTGCTTTTCGCTGGGCTCAGTTTGACCCAG
>JANNYA010000198.1:0-4190 GCA_031409855.1 Rhodanobacteraceae bacterium
CTGGGTCAAACTGAGCCCAGCGAAAAGCAATCCCCATAGCCTATAAAAAGCTCGCTTCGATTAGCCTCGCGACAGGCTACCGGGCTTCTCGAACATTGAATTGAAGCGACCCGTGGGGTCGTTTCAATCCTAAGAGTTATGCGAAAAGTGGCGGCAAAACTCTGCTTTTCCGAAACTTCACTCGCACGCCAATGTCTTGAAAGCTAGGTATTTGGAGTCACCGACGAATGCATCTCCGTCTCGTGCGACAAGGCGAAAATTGTATTTTTCACCGCACTTTAAAAAATCAGCTTTGAATGAAGCTGATTTCTGACCAGACCCCAGTGCCCAAGGCTTACAAGTTTTCGAGCTGTTCGCCGACGTGCTGGGATCAACCATTGGACAGTTAAGGCCTGGCCCGTTGACTTCGATCCATGATTGAGTTGATGCACCACCGCCAATTACCGTGCCAGTCAGTACAGCAGATGTTCGCGTGATGCTAGACGCAGAGTCAGATGATGCGCATATTGTTTTGCCATTGGCAGACGCGCACTCTGCGCTAAATCGCTGACTTGGGGCTGCATTGGCGAGCTGGTAGAACGAAATGCAGCTGAGCACTACAACGGCTTTGAAAATCACGTTATTCATAAAAAACTCCCGAAAAGGCATAGCTCGTCGTGCGACCGGCAGGACACGGATTTTGGCATAACGTTGAATTCAGCCGACATGCGGCCCGAAAACCAATGGTAGCGCGATATCGCCGAATGCCGCATGGTCGGCCTGCAATTTGTAGTTGGAATTTTGCCACGCTCCATGCTCGTTGACTGGCGCAGAACGAATATTTTTGCTGGCAATCATACCGCTAGCGCACAAAGGTACTACCAACCGCAATTCGGGCTTGGTGCGCCCTTTCCTTCCCGATTGATTGAGATGCTATCTGGAAATATGCAGCCGAGATGATACCCGGCGGAAGCGCCTAAAGCCCATGATTCGCACGTTGTCGCTGACCACGACTGAGGCACGACGATCGTATCTACATATTCGTTGTAGTGAGCGCTGCATGTTTTGCGGCCCGAGTTTTCCAGTTTGAGCTTTTCTTGAAGTTGCGTTACCTCTTTGCCCGTAGCCACAATCCTTTCCTGGGCTTTCTGCGCTTCAAGTGATGCACTATTAGCTGCCGATTGTGCCTTCTGCGCTTCACTTGACGCATCGGTGGCTGCCAATTGCGCCTTCTTCAACTCGGCATCGTTGGCCCAGATTGCTCCAAATGTTGTTATGAGAGCAACTACAATTGCAATGCCACCAGATACTAAAGCTATTTTCATACCATCTCTCATGACCATACCCCAAGATTGAATTCCAACTACAAATAGACCCCCAACACGGGGCGTAACGTGGATGCTGGCTTCAAACCCCAAGCAAATCAAGCCTTATCTGAGGCCAATCTCAGATAAATCTGAGTTTATTACCGGTCGTTTTCGCCGAAATTTCCATTTATGGATACGAAACGACCTTATAAAAATTATTCCGGCAACTTTTCCACCGGAACACCGGCGCCTGTAGCTAACGGCGCGGCGGTTGCACCGGCACCAAAACTGCTGGAGCAGGTGCGGGCGCGGTTGCGGTTGAAGCATTACAGTTTGCGTACTGAGGCGGCCTATATAGGCTGGATTCGGCGCTTTATTTTGTTTCACCGAAAGCGTCACCCCAAAGATATGGGCAAGGTGGAGGTGGAAGCGTTTCTATCGCACTTAGCAAGCGTCGGCAAAGTTTCGGCGAGTACGCAAAATCAGGCATTAGCGGCGTGTTTGTTTTTGTACCGCGAAGTGCTTGAAATTGCGCTGCCTTGGTTGGATTCAGTGACGCGTGCAAAGGTCAGCCAGCACGTGCCTTGCGTGCTGTCGGTGGCGGAAGTGCATGAGTTACTTGCCTACATGGATGGGCGGCAGTGGCTGATGGCAAGTTTGCTTTATGGCACCGGCATGCGGCTGATGGAGTGTTTGCGGCTGCGGGTCAAGGATGTGGATTTTCAGCGGCTAGAAATTACGGTACGCCAGGGCAAAGGCGGCAAAGACCGACGTACGATGTTGCCTGCGGCGTTAGTGGTGCCTTTGCGCCAGCAGTTGGAACGGGTGGTTGCGGTGCACCGGCGCGATTTAGCGACGGTCGAATTTGCCGGTGTGGCGCTGCCGTTTGCGCTGGCGCGTAAGTACCCGAATGCGGAATTTGAGTTGGCTTGGGCGTATATTTTTCCGGCTTCTCGTTTGGGTATTGACCCGCTGGGCGGCAAGTTGCGGCGGCATCATTTGGATGAAAAGGTACTGCAACGCGCGGTGCATTCGGCGCTGTCACGGGCGCAAATCACTAAACCCGCCAGTTGCCACACGCTGCGGCATTCCTTTGCGACGCATTTGCTGGAGGCGGGTTACGACATCCGCACGGTGCAAGAATTGTTGGGGCACTCGGATGTGGCGACGACGATGATTTACACGCACGTTTTGAACAAAGGCGGACGCGCAGTGGTTAGCCCGCTGGATCAGGCCGGTGCAAGATAGCGTCGGAAACTCAACGCCGCTCTTCTAATAAACCCACCAAATTGCCATCTGGATCGCGCAGAAAGCCAATCCATAGCTCATGGTCAGGCATTTTTGCAGTCATTTGCGGCGCGCGCTCATTGGTTGCCCCACGCGCGACAAAAGCGTCGTGCGTGGCGCTGATGTCAGAAACCGTGAAGTACAACGTCGAGTTCGCCCCGATACTGCCCGCGCCGCGCGGGGTAGATAGCATGATGCGCACGCCGCCTGCGTCCAGAAAAGCCAGATTCGGTCCGGCGCTAAATAAGAATGTCATGCCGAGGATGTCGCGGTAAAAGCCAAGTGCGGCCTCAACATCACTGACGGTTATGGCAATTTGGCGGATATTTGAGACTTTGGGTGTGCTCATCATTGCGACCGTTACCTGCTTACCTAGCGATCCCCGCCCAACAACGTCCCCAAACCACCCAAAACCGAGCCTTCACCGACACCACCGCCACCGGTTTGCGGCGCAGCGGCAAAGATACGGCCCGCTAAGCGGCTAAACGGTAACGACTGAATCCAGACGTGGCCAGGGCCGGTCATTTTGGCGAAAAACACGCCTTCGCCACCGAAAATCATGCTCTTGATGCCGCCGACTTGCTCGATATCAAAGCTGACGGTTTGCGTCATGGCCGCGACACAGCCGGTATCGACGTGCAGCACTTCACCGGCTGCCAGTTCTTTTTCGATCAGCGTGCCGCCGCAATGCACGAACACCATGCCATCGCCTTCCAGCTTTTGCATAATGAAACCTTCGCCTCCAAACAGCGCGGTCATCACTTTCTTTTGGAAGTGGATGCCGATCGACACACCGCGAGCGGCGCATAAAAACGCGTCTTTCTGGCAAATGAGTTTGTTGCCGTATTTAGCAAGGCTCAAGGGCAAGACGGTGCCAGGATAGGGTGCGGCAAAGGCGACTCTGGTTTTACCGGAGGCCCCGGAATGGGTAAAAACGGTAGAAAACAAGCTTTCGCCGGTCAGCAGGCGCTTTCCCGCGCCCAATAATTTGCCCATAAAGCCGCTGCTGGCTTGCGCTTGAGTGCCATCCCCAAACACAGATTCCATTTTGATCATGGCATCTTTGTACATCATCGAACCGGCTTCAGCGACGCAGGATTCGCCTGGGTCCAGCTCGATTTCGACGAATTGCACGTCTTCACCGAAAATTTTGTAGTCCACTTCATCGGCGCGCTGCATGCTGGCTGCCGGTGCTGCCATCGCCGTGGCTGCGGCAGGTTGAAAAAGTTCAGCGACTTGCCCGACCGGCAACCAATTTTGAAAGCCCTGACGCCAACAGAACGCCGTTGGATTCGCGCGCGCCTGATCTGCGGCAACGGCTTGATCGTAAGGCCCGATTTGTTGGCCGTTGATGCTTAAAAACCACTGGTGCATATGTTTTCCTGTAAAGGGTCAATGAGGATCAAGGCGACGCAGAAATCAGGTCTCGCCCAGCGCCGCTTTCAAAAACTCCGGCATCGCAAGGCCAGCGCGGTGAATGTCGACGTTGTAATACTTGGTTTCAAATTTCTTAGTGGCCGCACCGCGTTCGCGGAAGTTGTTGAAATCCTTGCGCGCGGGCGGCATTTTGGTGCAGCAAAGCGAATCGCCATTGATTCATATCGACATTTTGCAAAA
>JANNYA010000199.1:0-92012 GCA_031409855.1 Rhodanobacteraceae bacterium
CGCGCCCTTGACACCGCTTCCACTCGGGTCACAACAAATTCCCAGGCGCGCGCTACACTCTGGTCTTTAACCCGAGCAACTCAACAAATCGAACCTTGATTTTTGCTTTGCTCAGGCTCATACCTGGATTGGAAAATACTGTGGCGAGCAGGCGCTGCGCTTGCTCGTACAGCAACGCTTCGACGCGGTGCTGATGGATGTGCACATGCCTGGCATGGATGGCCTGGAAGCCACGCGTCAACTGCGCGCTTTTACCACCCTGCGCGCGCTGCCCGTAATCGCCATGACCGCCGACGCCCTGAAGGGCTACCGTGAGCAATGCCTTGCGGCTGGCATGAACGACGCGCTTAGCAAGCCGGTCGAACCCGAACGCCTTTTTCAGGTGCTGTCACACTGGCTCGGCGGTGCGCACACTATTGATGCGAGCAGCGAGTTAGTTAACTCTGCAATCTCGGCGCCAAAACTGCTGGACAGCGAACGCGCCATCGTCAGGCTTGGAGGGCAGCGCGATTTCTATTTCCGCCTGTTGCCGGAATTCATGCCTGACTGTGAGAGTGTGCCAGCCAAGCTAGATGCTGCACTCGTCGCAGGCGATCATGCTCTGGCCCGACGCATTCTGCATAATTTCAAGGGCGTTGCTGGCAATCTTAGCGCCAACGCCGCCGAAGCTGCCGCAGCTCGGCTCGAGCACACGCTATTCGATGCCGCGCCGGGCGATCTGGCGTCAGCCTTGCAAGCCTTTATTGCGGCACTGACTGCGACGCTCGCGGCCATTCGTGCGCTTGAACCGCCAGAAAAAACTGCGCCCGAAGTAGCGATTGCAGGCCAGCCGCGCGCGGCTAGCGAAGTAGCGGCCGAGCTGATGCTGCGTTTGCAAAAGCACGACCCGCGCGCGGAAGCGCTGTTCGTTGCGCTTAAATCTGCACTCACCCACGTCGCTGCAGCGGGCGAGCTGGAAGCGATCCGGGCTCAGCTTGATGCCTATGACTTCAAGGCCGCTCGTGCCCGCCTGCAGCCGTTGCTGGATCGCTTGCAGCTGTGAAAATAAACGGATCGGCCCGCCAAACCGCCGTGTTTCGCTGTCGGCGGATAGCCGCGACGCTAAATCTCAATAGCCGCTGACGGTGTTTCAATCCTGCGGTTTTGGCGTGGCTTAGGTGCTTTTGCTAGGTAGTCGAGCCAATCAATCCGCAATCGGGATTCGCGTGAATTCGATTCGGAAATCTGAGTTCATTGCCGTAAAAAGTATTGGTTGATTCGAGCGGAAAAGCGATATTTAGCGGCATTGAGTGAGCATTATTGACGCCAGTTTCCGGGCACACCCAGGTTGCAATAGTCGCAAGGATTTCTTGATGCATATGCCGCTAAACGTGATGCGTCACTGAAAAACCAACAAAAACGAAGCAAAAACACGTGCGGCGAAGTTTGGGTCCATATCTGTCCAGGTTCTTTGACGGTGATCTAGCTAACTAAATTTACTTGCGCCAGAATGCCGCAGCGGCTTGGATCAAACCGTAGTACCGAAATGCGCACAATTTCCGGCAACTAAAATTGGCCACTGGTAACTAACCTGCATCTTCGGAGCCTGCCCGTGAACCCGTCCGCCCCCCGCATCTCATTGGTCATTCCCGCCTACAACGAACAGGTGCTGCTGCCGCGCCTGCTCGACTCTGTGATGGTTGCGCGCTCGCGCTACATCCACGGTTCGGATGCGATTGAAGTCATCGTTGCCGACAACGGCTCGACTGATGACACGGCCGGGATTGCCACGCGTTTCGGTTGTCGTGTGGTGTCGGTTGTTCCGCGCAATATCGGTGCGGTGCGCAATGGCGGTGCCCGCGACGCGCGAGGCGAATTGCTCTGTTTTGTCGACGCTGATGGTCAAGTCCACCCGGAGGTATTCAATGTGCTCGACGCCACGCTTGCGACCGGCAAGCATCGTATTGGCGCGACTGGAGTGACACCGGAACGCTGGTCGCTCGGTATTGTGTGCACCATGATGGTGATGTTGCCGATGATTTGGCTCAGCCGTATCGACACTGGCCTGATTTTTTGCCGTCGTGTCGATTTCCTTGAGCTGGGTGGCTACGATGAAAAATGGCTGGCCGCCGAAGACGTAATGCTACACGTCGCGATGATCAAGGCCGGTCGGAAGCAAGGGCAGCGCGCCATCCGTACCACCCAAGTGAAGGGCATTGCATCGATGCGCAAGTTCGACAAGTATGGTGACTGGCACTACTTCCCACTGTTGCTACACGGCCTGACGATCTTGTTTCGTAAGGGCGCGATGACCCAGCTGACCAAAGGCTATTGGTATGGCGACAAGCGCGACTAGCCGGTCGTGCGCGCAGCTTATGCAAATACGTCTGAATTCTTCATTGATGGCGCGTAATTCTCCATTTTTCGGTATAGAGTCCACTGGTATTTTAAGGCTGGGGCCTCGGTGTCCAGGCTTCCTTTCAGGCTTTCCTCGCTTACTCGCTAAAAAAGCGATTGCGCTCGATCAACTTGGCAAACTGCAGTCCGTGGCACAGAAATCCTACACGGCTGCGCGGCCGCAGTTTGCTTTCGTTTTCCAGTACCGCTCGAATTTCGCGTTTCATATTGAGCCGTGGATAGCGGGCCACCACGCTGCCAATGTGGTGCGTTGGCAGCGCGCTTAAGCCTTGACCGACGACATCCGCACCGGAACCTAGCCGCACCAATTGCGCTTCGCGACCGTGTTCGGCCCTGACCACCACATTCAAATGCAGGCTGATGGCATCCGCCACTAAACGTGCACGAACATCGCTCCAGCCATGTTGACGCGCCAAGCTAAAGGCTTCGGTCGCAGCGGGAGCCGTGAAGCAGTGTTGCTGCCCATCAGCGGGCAGCAGATAGCGCTGTGTGAGCCCAAGATCATGCAGCACGACCGCGACAAAGAACGCTTCGTCGTCTACCGGCGCCGTACTTGGGTCGAGCAGCTGCGCAAAAAAATACGAGCGCAGCGTGTGGTTGTACAAATAGGGTGCGCTCACGCTTTCTGCAAGTGCCAATGCCGCTATGCAAATCGCGGTATCCGGCGGCACGATTTGCGTGGCGGTAAGCTGGCGTGCGGGTGTTGCGGCACTGTTTTCGCGAAGCTTTGCCCACACACCCTGAGCTAGCTGCACCATACGATTGTGCCAACGCAAACGCCCATGATGGCTCTCAATCCACTGCGTATCGCCAAGTATTGCTTTCATAGAGCTCTCCGTAAGCGCTAAATACTAGACTGTTATGCATTGGCGCAATCGCCAATTTATGATGGTGTTACGCTGGCCCAATCGCCGCCGGCCGAGTTAAACGCAGCGGCTTCGATCAATATCTCGACAAAAGCTTCTTACATCGGAAACCCCAGGTCGAAGCGCGCATGTTAGAGCTGGGCAACATTTTCGCCTGTGGTATTAACACCTGGGCGGTCATGAGCAATCATTGGTGACGCCAGCAGCGCCACCAACAATAATCAATTCAAGTTAGCGCTATTCGTAAAAGCCATCGCTAAACAAAACATCGCCCACAATCGTCTGGAAGGATCCGCTCGCTGCGGTGCCAGGGCCGCACACGTTTTGTGCCGACACGCGCCAGAAGTAGGTGGCATTACCACGCAATGCTTTGACAGCAGTCGCGGTTGTGCCTGTCACCACCTGGTTTTCAATCAAGGAGGAGAACGCAGCGTCACGTGAAAGCTGAAAACGATAGTTTGTCGCACCTGCGCTTAGCCCCCAGGTAAAGCTTGGGTTTAGCGCCACATTGGTGGCATTAGCACTCGGTGCCGTTAACGCTGGCGCGGCGGACGGCGGTGTGTTGACGATTTGCAAAGGCACTGTGATGTCCACGTTGCTTGAGGTGCTGGCACCACGGAAAGTCAGACTTGATATTCCGGGTGCAGCGGCAGGTAACACCGGTATGCTGACATTTACGAGCGCGCCCGCGCCAGCAACTGGAACCACGGATGTCGGCGAAAAGGCGATTGTGCCGACCGTTACCGGCGTGTCGATGCTGGATAATGTGACCAACTCAGTGGCGCCATTGGCTGTCGCCACACTCACTTGAGCGTTGGTGGTTTGGCCCGCACAACCCAACAACGTCGATGGGGTCGACGCCAGGGTATAGGTGCTGGCGGCACCTACGCCATCGATAAACAATGCATTGGTATTTCCGGGATCTAAATAGTCCTTTAAGCGGGTAGTGGCAGTGCCCAATCCTTCCCAAGCGTGCGCTAATTTTCCGTACTGATCCGCGAGCGAGGCACCGGTGGAGCCGCAAGCAGAAGGGCCGCCACTCAATACCCCAACCAAACGTCGGTTGGCATTGTAGAGCGGTGAGCCAGAAGAACCTGGTTCGGTCACGCCCGGTGGCAAAGTGCTAGGTTGCGGTGTGGGGATATTCGGCAAAATCGGCGGAGTAGGATCCCAGTTGGCCTGCCAATGCACGCCAGTGGCGCTGGAGATGTTGGCGGTAAACATATTTTCTTGCACAAAGGTAATGCGTTTTTCATCCCCACTGGGATGATGGATCGACGCACACAAGCCGTTGGTGGCAGTGGGATCGGACGGCGCACTGCAAGTTGAGGCAATGTCCTGGCGATCCCAGCCGCTCCAATACACATTGAACGCCGGATTGGCGGCATTGTTAAAGCGCACCAAAGTCACATCAGAACGCGTGCCTGCGGGCGTCGAACCGCTGAATGGGTTGTTGGTTTGCGCTAAAAACGTAGCGCCCGTTTGCGTTTGATTGGTAGCGCCGACAACCGCTCCAGAACCGGAAGCGGCCGAGCCTGGCAAGCGGCAAGTGGGCGCGTCGAAGTTCCAGTAGACAAACAGTGATGGGGCATTTGCCGCAGTCACTCCGCAGTGCGTTGCGGTGATGTAGAGCATGCTGCGATCGTTGCTGGTGTTGTTCAACAGCGAGCCAGTGCAGACGCGGCTACCGCCGGTGCCTTGCGCGGCGACGGACCGGCGGTTGTTTTGCCACGGGTCGTTCGCGCCTAGGCAAGCGACATCCATATTGCAGCTGCCTGAGGTTGGGGCGTTAACACTTTTGTCGCCGCCAGGCTTGCAACCGGGGCGGGGCGTCAGATCTTTTGCACCAAAACCCCGATAACCCTGACCGATTTGTGTCAAGTGCAGTCGAAAATTATTGCGTTCGGATGCCGGTAGGCTAAGTTCAACGACGGCGTCATTGCCTATAACCACCGGTGTCCAAAGTTGCCGATGTTCGTGATTGTTGGCGTCGGTATAAGGGCCAAAACGTGAGCTAAAGTCGGGCGAATACACCCAAAGCTCCGCACCCTTGGGCATGAAGTAATCGGTAAAACCAAAATTAAACGATGACGCTACATCAGAGCGCACACGGTAGCGCCAGACTTGTCGGCCATCAGCGGCAATTTCCCAAGTGCCCGCATTGTTCGGTGCGACGTCAACCGCTACGGGTAGGGCAAATCGCGGGGAAACGTCGTTCAAAACATCGCTCACGTCTTGTGCCTGAATTTCAGTCAGATCCAGTGCTGGCAGTTGCCGCGCTGAAATTTTTTCAAGCGTTTTGAGTTCATATCTTGCTGCAAACGGTTGATCTGAGGCAAAAAGATTAGCGCTCAACAACCCCATGAAGGCAAATTGCAGTCCTATTATTGACTTTGACATTGTTAACACCGCTCCGCTTTTAGAGGCGCGGAGTTTAGCGGCTTTCAGAGTGTAAAAAATGTATTTCCCAAAAAAAACACGAAGCGATCGCCGCTAGGCACCGAGCCGACATTTTTCAAAAACCGCGCAAAGTTAAGGCCAAGCTACCCACGGCACATTGTTCGCTTAGTCCTTCAAAATATATAACGCACCACAGTAAGGACACTTCTCGGTGCCCGTCGCTTCAATAGCCAACATCACGCGCGGGTGCGAATTCCACAGCGTCATGCCCGGCATGGGGCAACTTAGCGGCAAGTCAGCGCGGGTAACGTGGTAAATGTTTTTTTCGTTCGCGGGAGTCTCGCCGATAAGGCGAGTCATTTTTTGCTCAAGCGTATTGGCACGGGGCATGGTGCAACCTTTAGGTTTTTGGCGGGCTAAAGTGTACGCTGCGCATCTTATTTACGCACCGTCATTGGCTGGCCCAGTTGCAATGTCAAACGTACCCTTGTTCAAAAAGGCCATGAAAGCAAAATTGATCGTCATTGAAGGCCCGGACGGCGCTGGCAAATCCACCCTGCAACGCGGCTTAGCCGCCAAGTTGTCGGCCCAGGGCATGACTGTTGTGCAAAGTCGCGAACCTACGAACGGCCCACACGGCACCGCCTTGCGACTAGCGGCGCTGAGCAAGCGCTTAGCGCCTGAGCTAGAGCTTGAGCTGTTGCTAAAAGATCGACGTGCGCATGTGGATACTGTGATCGCACCGGCGTTGGCGCGGGGCGATTGGGTGATTTTGGATCGCTATTATTTTTCCACGATTGCCTATCAAGGTGCGGCCGGGTTGGATTTAGCGATGTTGCAAGCAGTCAACGAGGAATTTGCGCCGCCACCCGATGTGCTGTTGCTGCTGGATTTACCTGTTGCGGAGTCGCTCGAACGCATCAAAGCTCGTGGCTTGGTGAGTGATGAATTTGAGCGCCCAAGTACGCTCAAACGCGTACGGGAAATTTTTCTAAGCTTTGCAAACCTGCCCTACGCAATGGTTTTGGATGCGTGCCTGCCACCCGAGCTGTTATTGGATGCGGCGTGCAGGGTGATAACGCATGAATTGAGACTGGGCGCGGGCGCTAGCCCAACAAATTAGCGTGTACCCCTTTTGGACACACACTAAACCCATAAAAAAACCCGCTGTTATGCGGGTTTGTGGACTTGCTTGGATGCTTTTGAATCGGTTTTTGGTGCCCCGAGCAGGAATCCGAATCGAACCTGCGGCCTTCCCCTTAGAGAGGGGGCAGACTGACCGCCATTTTTAAGCTTAAAACCTTGGCGTGTGCAATTACGTGTTTCTCGCGTCAATTGCGACTTTTGCGCTGAACAATAAAGGGCCAAAAGCCGCTAGGCCATTGCCACAACTAGGCGTTTTCCCAATGCAGCCGCCGCGCGCTCAAGCTGTTTGAGCGTTGGGTTGCTCCTAGCCTGTTCGAGCCTTTGTGCGGCTGGCCAGGATGTGTGTAAGGCGCGGGCAAGATCAGCTAAAGATTTGCCCTGAGCCTCCCGCACGCCGCGTACCAACAAGGCTGCCTGCACCGAGGCCGCAGGCTCAATCCACTCACCCCCCTTTACTTTGCTGGCGGCGGGGATCGCCTCGCCGTCTTCCATGCGTTGCTCTAAACACAAAGTCAGAACCTCGGCAGCATTGAACAAGGCTGCATCGCGATCATCGCCTTCGGTGATGGCTTCAGGGATGTCGGGAAAGGTGACGGTAAACCCGCCTTCAGGCTGGGCGGCCAGCACGGCGGCAAATCGAATATTGTTCATTTAAGTTTGACTCCAGCCTGTTTCTCAATGCTCTTGAACGTGCCAATTTTCACGTCAGCAGAACCATGCACGGGAACCGTCACCTTGCACTGGCCATTGGAAAGGATGTGGTGACTGCCGCTGATGCGGATCAGTTTGAACCCATTGGCTACCAGCGCTTTGATGATTTGTTTACCGTTCACGGTTTCTAGTACATATCATAAAAGATACATTACTAGACTGTAAAGGAGCAGGAGTTTGCACAAATTAGCAACTTGCGAAATTCGTTAGAATGGACTTCATGCTTGAGTAAATCGCTCTACCTGCGTCAGTTCGCGCCGGTGACTGAAATCAAAGCGCTGGTTGCCAGATAGGCCGTGTGCAATTGTGCAATTCAGTCTGTAATTTGATAGCAAACCATAGAGAACGATTGTTTTCCATGGCGCTGTAAGTGCTTGATTATTGGTGCCCCGAGCAGGAATCGAACCTGCGGCCTTCCCCTTAGGAGGGGGACGCTCTATCCACTGGGCTACCGGGGCGAATACGGGAGTGTACGAGAAAGTGCCCCAATTTCGCTTTTCGATGCAACTTTTTTATTTAGTTGAAGCGGAATTCGGCGACAATGGAGAGCGCTGGAAAGTCTACTTCAAGCGTGCGACTGGCGGCGCCTACTGAACCGGAAAAAACTTGCTCAGCTTGGTAGCGCGAATAATTGACCGCCATGCTGAAGTCCTTAGTCATATCATAGCCCGCACCTAAGCTGAAAAACGGTCGTGTACCCGATGCAGTGAATGGCCGAGTCGCGGTACCAAATGTTTCCTTGCCTTCGACATCGAAATTGGCAATGCCAAATCGACCCTCAAGATAAAATCCCTGAACTTGATCGGGTTGCAAATTGGTGCGGCCGCTCAAGGCAACGGTTAGCGCATCAGCGTTCAATTCGGTGGGTACAGAAACCGTGCCGGCAAACGATCCAAGGTCGCGAAACCCGAGTTCAGCACCAAAATTTTCGGTAAAGCGCCAGCCGACGTCGATGCCTACTAGGCTGCTGGAGTCTTTGATATTTTGCTCATCGACATCGGAACGCCCAATTTCGCCACGAACATAAAGCCCTTCGCGCGCTTGCGCTGCATTGGCTAAGGAGATTGCGAGCACGATGGCAAGTGCTGATTTCAATCTAATGCGGGGTGACGCTGTTTTCATGCTTGTCCTTTGAATAAGTTTGGTTTCATTGTTGCAATAATCGGCGTCGCTGATACCAGCTAAAGTTGAAGTAATACGTGGAGAGTAACTTGAGCCAACACAGAGCAAGTTAAAAGCCATAAGTTCCTATTGCTGCCATTTGGATCAATTTTGCGAGTTTGCTGGCATCTGCGCAAAGCTCGACGGGGAATCCATTCTCGCCCGCTTTCAGTACGCGCAGTTGAAAATTAAAAGCACCGGCGCTGAACTCAAAGCGGGTGCGCCGAACGCCTCCTTTAAGTGTTTCAACTTGCTGTGCAGGAATATTGAGTTCAAACAGCCGTGTTTGC
This sequence comes from Rhodanobacteraceae bacterium, assembly GCA_031409855.1. Lineage (GTDB taxonomy): Bacteria > Pseudomonadota > Gammaproteobacteria > Xanthomonadales > SZUA-5 > JANNYA01. The sequence continues at coordinate 8,972 of JANNYA010000199.1, forward strand.
AGTCGCTCGGCATGTTCGCAGCGGCATTCAAACTGAATAGCGCTACCCGCTGGCGCACTGCCATCCACAATGCCGCCCACTGCACGCGGCTGAAACTCGCTGAAAAACGCGATGGCTTCGAGCGCAGCAAGGCGCATTGATGCAATTCTGCCGGCTCGATCTGGGTCAAATAGCTCCAATCGAGCCAATAGCGCTAAGCGTACTTGTTCAGGCTTGGGCCAGCGCGTTGGCGACAAATCTAAGCGCTTCGCCGCGCGACGCAATGCATCATTTACGTCTTCAATGCGCTCTAACTGCATTAGCGTTGCTGCGCATTCGACTAGGGCGGCGGTTTTATCGCTAGACATTTTATGCGCTTACAAAAAAACTTTCTAAAACAGCTTACTAAAATAACTAAAATAATTCATAAGGGTCGCTTTCGCTTTGCGTGTTGGTCGCGCCAAGTGAGCTGCCTAGCTTGCTTAAGTCCTCCGTGCGAAAAACTTCCATAATCCCCGAGGGGTCAGCAGCGCTAGTCAGCAGGCCATTATTGCCATTGATGCGCGCTGTGGTTACGCCGCTCGGTTGTTCAAGGATTTCTTCAGGTTTGCCTTCAACTGCGGCGCGCATAAAATCCATCCACATCGGTAGCGCCGCTTTACCACCAAACTCGCCATCGCCAAGTGAGCTAAAATCATCGAAGCCCACCCAGGCACTCGCAACCATGTGCGCGCTAAATCCAGAGAACCAAGCGTCACGGTGGTCATTCGTCGTGCCAGTTTTGCCGGCCAAATCATTGCGACCAAGCGCCATGGCTTTCATGCCCGTGCCACGCTTAATGACGTCACGCATCATCGTGGTGATGATGTAAGCGTTGCGCTCATCAATGGCACGTGGCGCAAGCACAATCCCACTTGCTACCTTGATAGGTTGGGTTTCGCTGGCTGCAAGTTCGCCGCTGTCGTTTTGTTGCTCAGTTTCGCTTTCCAAGGACTGTTCAGCGGCTGCGCGCGCAAGATCTTGGCGATCAAGCTCAACTTCAAGGCGCTCTGGGCATAGTCTGCAGGCGCGCGGCGCGTTGGCATCAAAAATCACCTTGCCAGTATTGTCTTCGATTTGCGAAATGAGATGCGGTGTTACTAAAAAGCCAGAGTTGGCGAATACGGCATAGCCGCGCGACATGGCAATGGGGGGCGCAGAGCTTGTGCCCAGTGCCATTGACAGATTTTCCGGCAAAGATTGCGCAGAGAAGCCGAATTTTTGTATGAAGCGGCGCGCATATTTTACGCCAATGGCGTCTAACAGCCGCACCGACACCAAGTTCCGTGACGTCACCATGGCTTCGCGCATGCGTGTTGGGCCACCGAATTTTTCATCGGAATTTTGTGGCTTCCAAACTTTGTCGACCGAAGCGTCTTCATACACTAGGGGCGCATCGTTGATGATGGAGGCGGTAGTAAAACCTTTTTCTAACGCCGCAGAATAGACAAACGGCTTAAAGCTCGATCCCGGTTGACGCAGGCTTTGTGTGGCGCGGTTGAACTTACTCAAGCCAAACGAGTAACCGCCAACGAGCGCGCGAATGGCACCGTTCTCCGGGTCCATTGCTGTAAATGCGCCTTGCACTAATGGAATTTGCGCGAGTTGCCAGTTGCCCTCCGGCGTACGCGAAACCCGAACGATATCCCCAGGCTGCACCACCTCTGTAAAACTTTTCGGCTCAGCCCCGACATAGCCTTCAGATTTATACCGCCGCGCCCATTTGGCGCTGGAAAATGGCACCGTTACATCTTGGCCATCGTTTAGATGTAGCGTTAATTCTTGCGCGCCGACGGCAGTGGCGACGCCCGCTGTAAGCCCGTTGACCGTCCAGAAGGGCTCTAATGCGCGATCTAGCTCGACTGGCGAGGACAATAGTGCTGGATCGATTTTTGCCTCGGCGCCACGCCAGCCATGGCGGCGATCATAACTTTCCAATGCACTAGCGACAGATGCTGAAGCGGCGTTCTGCATCGTTGCCTCAACCGTGGTGATAACCCGATAGCCACCCGTTTGGGCTTTTTCGGAACCAAGAGTTTTTTCGACTTCAAGACGCGCCATCTCAGCGATGTAGGGTGCTTCCAACTCCACTGGCGGGCTGTGCAGCGTTGCAAGATCAGGCTCCGCGAGCGCTGACTTCAGCTGTGCTGCGTTCACATAGCGTTCTTCAAACATACGCTGCAGCACGTAATTTCGACGTTCGATTGCCGCGGTGGGGTTGTGGATAGGGTTGAGTTCGCTCGGTGCTTTCGGTAGTGCAGCCAGCATGGCGCATTCCGAAACACTGAGTTGATCTAAAGTTTTGCCGTAATACACTTCCGCCGCTGCCGCGACGCCATAGGCGCGCTGGCCAAGGAAAATTTTATTGAGATATAGCTCCAAAATTTCATCTTTACTCATCGATCGCTCCAAGCGAATCGCGGTAAAGATCTCAATTATTTTGCGCTTAAATGTCTTTTCGTTACTCAAGTACAGGCCACGCGCCAGTTGCTGGGTTATGGTGCTGCCACCTACGCCTTTTTCGCCTGTGGTCACAATTTCCCACAGGGCGCGCGCAATTCCTTTGGGATCTATGCCGTAGTGCTTGTAAAAACTGCCGTCTTCGACAGCAATAAAGGCGTGGCGTAAACCACTGGGTATACGCTCAATCGGCATGGGATTGCGCCGTGTTTCGCCAAAACTCGCAATCAGCAAGCCCTCAGACGAAACGATTTTTAGAGGCACTTGTAGTTCAATGTGCCTAGCACTTGCCACGTCAGGCAGGTCTTTGGATACATACCAATAGGTGCCCGCCACGCCGAGTACTGCGATGACCACACCTGCGAGCGACACATAAAAAAATAATTTCAACAATTTTTTGAGCTTTGGCATGTGTGCACGATCTGTCCAGAAGCCGCTTAGTATAGGCAACATCTCTGAATAGACCTGTGGCAGCATGCAGGCAAATCTTTGCCAGTGGCCACTTATAAAAAACGGATAAACAGCGCGTGTTAGATCACCTTACAAAAACGTTTTAACTCTTTGAAAACAATGTCTTTATTGCTATGCAGGTGGGTCGTTCTACGTGTGAAATTTCGTGGTTAAATGTAAACATGCAGCGTGTGCAAATTGATCACAATCGTTAAGTTTACCTTCGGCGAAAAGCCACGAATCAGTGCCCACTGTTGCACGCAGTAGCGAGTATGCCCGTAAGTTCTTTTTGCATATCAATGGCATGGCGCACACTCTTTGAGTAAATTCTTAGTTGCCAGCGGCGCAACTTTGGTATTTAATGCGGTTAATCAGGTTTAGCTCGTAAATGTGCGCCACGAGAGGAAAAGTTTGTGGGATTGTTTACTCCAAAAGCACCATCGCTAGTCGGGCTGGACATTAGCTCCACCGCCGTCAAGCTATTACAACTCTCCCAATCGGGGGGGAAGTATCGTATTGAGCATTACGCTGTGGAACCATTGCCGCCGAATGCGGTCGTGGAAAAAAACATTGTTGAGGTTGAGGCCGTGGGCGAAGCGATTCGTCGTGCGGTTCAGCGCTCAGGAATAAAGACTAAGTTTGCAGCTGCCGCTGTTGCGGGTTCCGCAATCATCACCAAGGTTTTGCCCATGCAGGCGGATCTAAGTGAGGATGAGCTCGAAGGTCAGATTCAAGCCGAGGCCAATCAATACATTCCTTACCCCTTAGAAGAAGTCAGCATGGACTTCGAGGTGCTCGGGCCAGTGAAGGACAATCCTGAAATGGTGAATGTTCTATTGGCGGCTTCGAGAACCGAAAATGTTGAAATGCGCTCGGCGGCGCTTAGTCTTGGTGGATTGACTGCCAAGGTGATTGACGTCGAAGCGTTTGCCATGGAAAACGCCTTTCGCCTTATTGCGGATCAGCTTCCCGGCGGGCGCGATGGCTTGGTCGCAATCGTGGATATTGGCGCGACCATGACCACGCTCAATGTTTTGAGAAACCAGCGCAGTATCTATACGCGAGAGCAAGTCTTCGGTGGCAAGCAATTGACCGATGAAGTGATGCGTCGCTACGGATTATCGTACGAAGAAGCCGGTTTAGCAAAACGTCAAGGTGGTTTGCCCGAAAGTTATGAAATTGAAGTGCTGGAACCTTTTAAAGAAGCGATGGCACAGCAGGTTAGTCGTTTGTTGCAGTTCTTTTTTGCGGGTAGTGAGCACAATCGCGTGGACCAAATCGTTTTGGCCGGGGGTTGCGCCTCAATAGCCGGCGTGAAAGAGATGGTAGAGGAGCAAATCGGCGTTCCTACGGTGATCGCCTCACCGGTGGCCTCCATGACGCTTTCACCAAAAGTCCAGGCGCAGGCGCTGCAAGCGGACGCACCTGCGTTAATGATTGCGTGCGGTCTAGCATTGAGGAGTTTTGACCAATGGCAAGGATAAACTTACTTCCTTGGCGCGATGACCGGCGCCAAATTCGCAAGCGCGAATTTTGGACGCAGATGGGCGTTGCTGCTGCTATTTCAGTGCTCGCTGTATTTGGCGGCATGGTATTTATGGACACGCAAAATGAACTTCAAGAAGCTAATAACGCGTTTTTAACTGCGGAAATTAAAAAGCTTGATGACAAAATAGTTGAAATACAGGCTTTGGAAAAAAATAAAGCCAAGCTTTTGAAAAAGAAAGAAATCATTGAAAATCTTCAAGGAGATCGCTCCTTGATGGTGCATATATTTGAGCAGTTGGCACGCACAATTCCTGACGGTGTGGCATTAAACGGTATTAAACAAACAGCAAATTTGATCGAACTAACGGGCAAAGCACAATCAGAAGCCAGGGTTGCGCAATACATGCGTAATTTGGACGATTCGCCCTATTTGAAAGATCCAGATTTAAATACGGTGAGTTTTCAAAACCCAAATGCGGCTCCTGGTGAGATTGATGTAAAAAGCGGGGGTTACAGGAAAGGCTTTATTCTGAAGATCAGTATTGATCGCCCTAAAGACATGACTGTGCTGCCGGAACCAGGGCAAACCACAGCGGATCCGATCGCATTGGCCGCAGCGGGGCTCGCTACTTCTCCAACAGTGGAATCAGAATCAATTGCCCCTGTTTCAGAAGCTGCGCCGTCAAAACCGATGCCTGAAAAGGGGGCGAAATGAACGTTGTTCAAGAATTGCAGCGCGTAAATTGGCAAAATCCCGGGACACTATCGAGTGCTGCCCGAATAACGGTTGCGTTAGGTGCGTTGATATTGATTTGTGTCTTGGGTTGGTATTTTATGATCCAAGATAAAATCACTAACCACGATGCGCTTGAAGCAAATGAGCTTACTTTGCGAGCTGACTTTGCTACTCGCCAGAAGAAGGCGGCAAATCTTGAGCCTTTGAAAGAGCAGCTTATCACCATGAACGCAATGCTCGAGCAAATGCTGAAGCAGCTGCCAAGCAAGACTCAGTTAGCGGATTTGCTCGTAAATGTTTCTGAGCAAGCATTGTCCGCAGGAATACAGGTGAGATTGTTTCAACCGCAGACAGAGTCGGTCAAAGAGTTTTATGCGGAAAAGCCGATACTTTTGCGGATGGTTGGCAACTACAACCAATTCGGGAACTTTGTTAGCGGTGTGGCAACCCTGCCCCGCGTAGTTATACTGACCATGCATGATATCGCGATTAAACCAGCGACAGATCAAATGGATTTAGCGCCAGGATCTCTTATATTGGAAGGTACAGTAAAAACTTACCGATACTTGGATGAGGACGAAGCGGCCGCACAAGCGGCAGCTGAAGCCGGTGTTGTTGCGCCCGTGCGCTAGGAGTATAGCCAAATGAACAAAACAGAAGCGATTTGGAAAGCGTTGGGGCTTTGTATTTCGATCACCGCATTAGGCGCGTGCACAAAGCCGTTTTCTGACGTGCAGAAATACGTTGACGATACTCTGAAGTTAGATCCACCGTTACTCGAACAAATTCCTGCAATTAAGATATTTCCAATCCGAGAATATCCAATCGGTGGCTTGCGTGATCCGTTTGCTACCGAGTCGGACTTGTTAACGGAAGAAAGTCAAATTGAAACTCTCGCGAATGATCCTGATTGCCCAGACTTAACTCGGATACCAGAAACGCTGGAGGGTTTTCCATTGGACGCGCTGGACATGGTTGGGACGATGGGGCAGGGCGTTGACTACTTCGGCCTTATCAAAGATCCAGAAGGTATCGTGCATCGGGTTCAAGTAAATAATTACATCGGCCAGAGTTATGGCCAGATCTTGTCAATCGCGGAAGACAAGATTGAGCTAGAAGAGCGCGTAAAAGACGGAAATGGTTGTGAGCGTAAGACGCAATCCATTTCCCTCGCTGACAATAATAACTAAGGTAGGGCTTGAGATGACTCGGCAACAACGGATAGCGACTATGACAACGAGAAAAATCCAAAGCACGCGCCGACCGCTATTTTTCGGTCTTGCGTTCGGTTTATTGCTCAGTACTGAGCTGCTAGCAGGAAGTATTCAAGGCATTGGCTTTACGCCTCTGCCGGGCGGAGAGGTGGAGGTTGCAATTAAACTTGACGGCCCGGCTGACCCCCAAATATTTTCAACTGAGAATCCGGCACGTATTGCACTGGATTTTGCTGACACGAAATTAGCTGTCAAAAATCGTGCTGTGAACGTGGGAATGGGTGCGACTAAAACAATAACGGCAGTTGAAGCGGGGAATCGTTCGAGAGTCGTGATTGATCTATTTCGCGCATCTGGATACGAAACCCGAATGGAAGGCGACACACTCGTTGTAAGGGTTAGTAATGGCTTTTCAGGGGAAAGAGCTTCCAGTGGGCGCGCTACCAGCCAAACTCCCCCAGGCGTTACTCTGGCATCCGCAGCATCCGTGTTGGCGGTGAAAAACGTCGATTTTCGTCGAGGTAAGCAGGGCGAAGGCCGTATATTGATCGATTTTACCGGCGACGGTGCGACTGCTGACTTAAAGTCCGAAGGCGGCAAGTTGGTTGTTGATGTCTACAATGCTAAAGTGCCGCCCAACATCGCTCAGCGTATGGATGTCATTGACTTTGCAACCCCTGTGCAGTCCGTTGATGTGATGGCCCGTAGCAACGGTGCCCGTATTGAGATTGGCACGATTGGTGAGTTTGAACAACTGGCCTATCAAGCAGGGAATCAGTTTGTAGTCGAGATTTCACCAAAGCGCGCGGAGGAAAATAAGAAGAAGAACGCAAATGACCCTCCAGTTTATGCAGGTGCGCGTGCCACCTACAATTTCCAAGATATTCCTGTGCGATCAGTGCTCCAGTTAATTGCAGATGTGTCCGATTTGAACATTGTCGTTGCTGACACCGTGCAGGGAAGCGTGACCGTACGCATGATCAATGTGCCATGGGATCAAGCACTTGACATCGTGCTGCAATCGAAGGGTTTAGACAAACGTAGGAATGGAAATATCATCTACGTTGCGCCAACCAAGGAAATCGCCGACCGTGAGCAAGCGCTAGAGCGCGCTCGACAGGCGCTTGAGAGCCGCACTTCCCTGGTAACCGATTTTATTCCAATTGGGTATGGTAAAGCCGAGGAAATCGCACAGTTGCTAACGGCAAAGGCCCTTACTAGTAATGCCGGAAAAGATCAAGGTTCTAATAGTGGCGCTGAAAAGGGTTTCCTGTCTGCGCGCGGGAGTATCTCGTTCGATGTTCGAACGAATACGCTTTTGGTTGTGGACGTTCCCTCCAAGGTGGCCGCAATCCGTGAACTGGTGTTACGTCTTGACAAGCCCATTCAGCAAGTTCTGATTGAATCACGGATTGTTGTAGCTAATGATACTTATTCCAAAGAACTCGGAGTTCGTTTTGGTTTGTCGGGTGCCAAGGAAGATAGAAATGGCAATGTGCTAAGCGTCGGAGGCAATCTGTTCGCAACCGATGCAATGAGTAACGTCGCCATCGGAAATCGGTTCGCAGGAAATCCCTCTTCGCTTCCAGTAGGCGTCCAGGGGAGCCTCGGTTCAGGAATTGGTGTGCCAAGTTTAGTAGATCGACTTGGCGTCAATTTGGCGGTTGGAAATCCGGCTGGCTCTTTCGGTTTCACGCTCTTAGGTAATGATTTTCTATTAGACATGGAATTATCCGCCTTGGAGAACGAGGGACGCGGTGAAGTTATATCCAGCCCGCGGGTCATTACTGCGAGTTCACGGGAGGCGGTAATTAAGCAAACTAATGAGCTCCCCTATGCTGTGCTTACGCGAAATGATGACGGTAGCGTAACGACCACAGCAGCCTTTAAGGAATTTAATTTACTATTGAAGGTTACCCCAACGATTTCGCCAGACCAAAGAATTTTTATGAATCTTGAAGTGACTCAAGAAACAGTCACTGGGTTTGGTCCTGGTGGCGCGCCAAGTGCACTGAGGCGGCTGATTACTACGGCGATATTGGTTGATAACGGACAAACTGTAGTCTTGGGGGGGATTCTTGAAAAACAGAGTAGAAACGACAAAACGCAAGTCCCATTTCTAGGCGATCTTCCGGGTTTGGGTACATTGTTTAAAACGAAAGCGCGTCGTGAATCACGCACCGAGTTGCTGATCTTCGTGACTCCCAAAATATTGCAAGATAGCTTGCGTTAACGTTATTGAGTATTGGAGCAAAATTATATGAATAACATGACAAAATCAGCGGCAGGTCTTATTGCCTGTATTATTTTAGCGGGATGCGGAGGTGGCGGATCTGCTGGTTCAAATGACGCACCTGCGTTCGGCGTAACTGTTCCTAATCCATTGATTGAATTTTTCCCTCTAAAGCCCAGTCTGCTTTCCAACAGAAGTGGGTTCCCGATCGATTTGAATTCGCCCTACTTCGCGCAACTGAATGTTAAAATTTCCAACGGTAACGGTGCGATAGCGCCTCCTCTGACTATTGTAGATCTGAGGGTAATTGATCTAAATATTGCGTCTATAGGTCTGCCGGGTTTTACTGGTCGCTTCGTTTCTGCCTGTAATGGCACCGCATCAGGGATAGCGACCTATTTTATACAGTCGGGGGTGAATGCCGGAACTGCACAGTTTGTTGCCAGTGTCGCCGCACCGCTTACTTCTGGCACGGTTAGCGTCGCTGACGGAAGCTGCAGAACCTCATTACCTGAAGGGTTTCGTACCATCTCCAAGACTCTAGATTATCCAATCTTAGTCGGACCAGCACCCTTTGTTCGTCTAGAGGCGGTAGCGGGGCGAACCACGCTTCCAGTAAACACATTTGATGTGCCGGCAACGCCTGGCTCTTCTTTTTTGACGCCGGTTGAGGTTACACAGCGATTCGCAACAGGTGTACTTGCGACTGCGGGAACAATAGTCGCTACCGTCGCGCGTCCAGATATAATCCAACTCTCACCTGCGGATGATCCATTGACTCTCGACAACCCGTTGACGTCGGTTATCGAGAACTACGAACTTGATCAAAAGGCGGCGCGTGTTGAAATCGACGTAGTTGCCGGTAAGGTACTGTTTTATGTGCATTCTAAGCAACGCCCGGGAACGGCGGTTGTTAAAATAACAGGGAAGGAATGTCCGGATTGTGTTCCTTTCAGTATTGACCTAAATGTGACTGTTAGTTCCACCGTAGCCGGAATTGCGCAAGTGATTATAACTTCAGACACGCGCGCGGTTTATGTTGCCAATTCCAGCGCCAATACAGTCTTGCCACTTCAAGCGCGCGCTGTCGACGATGCGGGCGAAGGTGCGCCAGACCCAACAATAGGTGTCAACAATGTATTGCTGGAAATCGTAAATCCTAGTGGGGAAACGTTGGTCGCAACGGCTGCGTCCGGTGCAGGTGTTGAGGGCACAAGCATCCGCACCCGCACGACGCAAAGCATCGCTTCCGCTGTGTTCCGCAGTGCTGCGCGCCAGGGCTTAGTTCAAATCCGAGCAACAACGGATCGATTCGATAACAATGTTGATAACGGGATACAAACGCCTATTTCTGCGACCAAAGGTGTCACCGTATCGGACGGTAAGCTTTTCGACATTAAACTTACGGGTTCTGTGCAAGAGGTGCTGATCGAGCGACGCTTTATAACCACTGAGTTTCCAGGAACTACCCCCGGATCTGGTGCGCAAAATGGCACGTACGGTGTAGTAATTGGCGCCAGTGCAACCGATCGTCAGGGTAATCCAGTGCTGCCTGGAACGGCGATCGAATTTGGCATGGTTGATGCGCCAACTGTGGGTTACCCGAGTGAAGGCCCCGGATTGTTTGAAATTGCAGGACTCGACGGCGACCCATTGGAAGGCGGGCAACGTTTCACGGCCCCATCGGGTAGTTTCACTACCGCTGGCGGCGGAGCAGGTCCAAACGACACGTTAATTCTGTTTGGCGAGGAATCAAACCCGATCCGAGATCTTGAAAGCGCAAGAAAAGTGGCTCGAATTAATGGCCCTGGTAGTTTGGACATCATTTCGTCGACCCGTTTTAATCTCAATGACGATACCACCACCGGAATTGCTGTTGATCGTGGTCCCGTGGTTCCCTATGTGATTGGTCGCGCGACGATTGGTAACGTGACGAACTCCGCCCTAACGAACCAATTTGGTGCCGTTAACACAACGATTAATTATCCAGTTAGTCGTATTGGACATGTATTTGTTCTTTGGGCACGAGGAATTGGTGACACGCCAGTCGGCCAAACAACTGCTGAGCTCGTGACCGATGCCGACGCAGGTGTATTCCCTGCTGCTGCCGATGCAAAGATGACCGTTGGACCCAATTCAATTACTGCCGGTACAGGCAGTCTGGTGCAAATTTGTTTGCGAGACGGCTTCGACAACCCAATTCCTGCGGTTTTTGTACGCTATGGGTTTAGTAAGGCCATCGGTACAGTGGACGGCGCGACTAACGGAGTAGTGCGCAGTGCAACTGGGCTTAGTGGCTGCACGGTTGCGCTGGTTCGTGCAACTTTGACCGAAAATTCTGACGGTACGATCATTTTTTCGGCAATCGGGTTAAGTCAGAATGTAACGATCACGAAGGGCGGTGCTTCTGCACAACTGTTCGCCATTCCTGGAACCTTAGGTGGCAACGGCGGCAGTGTCACGCTGCGCTTAGTTGATGGCACAGGTGCACCGATTCCCAACGTTCAAATCGCAGGAAAGTGTGATGACAAGGCTGGGTTGTCTGTTCCGCCTGGTGCTACCAATGCACAAGGTGAGACGAGCGCAACGATCAGCGCGAATCTAAATGCCGCAGGAACAGCAGGAACAGCAAAGTGCGAGTTTTCAGCATTTGGTTCGATCGCCATCGTAACTTTGAATGGTGTTGATATCTGCACGCAGGGCTTCTCACCGCCTCCGGTTGGCTGCACTGTCCCAACGCCGGTGGTTTTGCCAAGCACCACTTTAACTGTGCTGCTTCAGAGAGCTACTGGGTTACCTTATGTCGCAGCGACCGGTCCGCAGGTGCAGGTGATTGGTAACGCCGGGGGGGTTAACTGTGTATCAACGGCACCTACCAACGGTGTATGTCCAAGTCTGTCACCAATTCCGAATGGCACCGTGGTTGCACTGACTGCATCGACAGGGATCAATGGTTTACCAAATGCGGCTAGCTTCTGCCGTTGGACTGGTGCACCGGGTTGTTTCGGTTCGCAACCGACGGTTCAGGTCACAATGACCGGGAACTTGACGTGTGTTGCGGTATTCTCGGAAACCGGCCCAGCTGGTTGCCCAACGTTCTAGACAATATCCTATTGCGTTCAAAAACAAACCCCGCCTTGTGCGGGGTTTGTTTTTGGGGCCAACGCTCCACTTTAAAAGTTGTGAGACGTGGTGCAGCCCGTACAGCTGCTACCAACCCATGTAATGCCCGCCGTTGATTGATAGATTTGCGCCAGTAATCCAGGCCGCTTGTTCATCTACTAAGAAACCCACCGCATAGGCTATTTCATCCGGGCGGCCTAAGCGCCCGGTTGGTATTTGTGCTTCAATTTTAGCGCGTACTTCTTCAGGTACGGCCATCACCATTTCAGTCGCGACGTATCCCGGCGAAACCGTGTTTACGGTGATACCGAACTTGGCGTTTTCTTGTGCCAAAGAAATGGTGAATCCATGCATGCCCGCTTTTGACGCGGCATAGTTCGCTTGACCGTATTGGCCCTTTTGGCCGTTGATTGAAGCGATTTGAATGATGCGGCCCCATTTGCGGCTGCGCATTGAATCAATGAGTGGCTTGGTGACGTTAAAACACGAATTCAAATTGGTATTGATGACTTCTTGCCATTGCAGCGCACTCATGCGGTGAAAAGTCGAGTCTCGCGTGATGCCTGCATTGTTGATCAAGATATCGATCGGTCCCAATTCTTTCTCAACTTGACGCACCATCGCCTCGGCTTGATCCACATGGGCCACATCACCGTGGGCAATAGTGAAATCGAAACCTAGTGCCTTTTGCTGCGCTTGCCATTCCTGCGCGCGCGCTAAATCACGATAATTGGTCGCGACTTTATGGCCCAACTGCGCCATTTTTTGACAAAGCGCGGTGCCAATGCCACCAGTTCCACCGGTGACCAATGCTACTTTTGGATTACTCATATTCGCTCTCCCTTAGGTGAATTTGAAATTACACAACATAAAAAATAGGTAGCCAGTGTGCGCATCACCTGCTTTGCACATTTAGCCACGCGAGTGTAACGACACGCCGTGCCTGATGTGCGTTCAAATTGAGCGAAAGCTCTAGGAGTCTAAGTTTTTTTGCTTACTGGCTGCGAAGTTGGGTTAGCCCTGCATCGCTTCCAACTCTTTCCCCTTGGTTTCATGCACGTATTTGAGAATGAAAACTATCGAAACCAAGGCGGCAATGGCGTAGAGCGTGTAAGTGCTGGCGAGGCCGATTTTGATCAATAGGATCGGGAAGGTCATTGTGATTAGAAAGTTCGCCAGCCATTGAAATAGCCCGGCGACCGCAAGCCCAGAGCCGCGAATCTGATTCGGAAACATTTCACCTAGCATGACCCACATCACCGGGCCCCAGGAAAAATTGAAAAACATCACATAGGCGTTCGCCGCGATCAGCGCCGTGGTGCCCATGCCGCCGGAAAGCTGAAGTTTGCCTGCGCCGTCCAATGCGCCGGTTGCAAATGCAGCGGTCATCAGTGCGAGGGTTATCGCCATGCCGAGCGAGCCGATCAGCAGCAGCGGGCGGCGGCCAATGCGATCAATCAGCGTCATCGATAACAAGCAAGCCCCAACGCTGAGCGCGCCGGAAAGCACGTTGATCAGCATCGCGTCGTTTTCAGAAAACCCGACCGCTTGCCACAGCACCGCGCCGTAGTAAAACACGACATTGATGCCGACTAACTGTTGGAACGTTGCCAAGCCTATGCCCACCCAAACAATCGGGCGAATTTTGCCGGTGCTGCGTTGAATCAAATCAGAAAGGCGGGGCGCATGGTCGTGTTCCAGCGATTTAGTAATTTCGTCCAACTTAATTTTTGCTTGGCATACGCCGTATAGGCGCGTCAGCACCGCTAAACCTAATTCTTTGCGGCCCTGCGCCACTAAAAAGCGTGGGCTTTCGGGAATAAACATCAGCGTGATCAAAAACAAGGTGGCGGGAATAATCTGAATCCAAAACATCCAGCGCCAAGCCTCAAAACCCCACCAAAATAGCTGGGTAGACGAGCCGGCGTATTTAGCCAATAAGTAGTTGCTGACGAACGCGGAAAATAGCCCGGCGATAATGGCAATTTGTTGCACCGAACTCAGCCTGCCGCGATAGCGCGCCAATGAAACTTCGCTGATATAGGCCGGGGAAATCACACTGGCAGCACCTACGGCTAGCCCACCGAGCACCCGATACAGCACGAATTCTAGTGATGAGGCAGAGATTCCTGCGCCCCAGGCGGACACCAGAAAAAATATCGCCGCCACAATCAGCACCCAGCGGCGGCCATAAACATCAGAAAGCCGACCGGCGAAAAATGCGCCAACCGCGCAACCCAGCAGCATCGAAGAAACGTTGAAACCGGTGCCCATTGAATCCGAGTTGAATGCCAGTTTTAAGCCATCAACGGTTCCATTGATCACGCCGCTGTCAAAGCCAAATAAAAAGCCGCCGATGGTGGCGACACAGCTAATCAAAATAATAAAGAAGTTGTTGGCTGCGCCATCGCCGTGGCTGTGCGCTTTCGTTGCTGTGGTCATGGGATGCCTTGAATTTGGGATCGGTATGTATTTTGTGCCCAACTGAAATGGCAGCAAGATTTCTGCATTCTGACGCAGCTGTCTGTGCAATTAAGAAATTCGCACTCCGCTGCATTCGTATTCATAGCGCAAAAATCGTCAGCTTCGATTTCACACTCCGCGATTTTTGCGACACACTTGGCGCTTCCGTGGCCGCCTGTGACTGCTTGTGAATCAACCCAATAATCGTCATGAAGAACTAATACATGCGCAGCCGCGTCAAGTAGATTTTGCGCCGGTGGATGCGCCGCTGCGCGAAGATGTCAGTCGACTCGGGCAGCTGATTGGCGAAGTGCTTATCGATCAAGATGGCCCGGAGTTGCTAGCGCGCGTGGAGCGCGTGCGTAAATTGGCGATTGCGCGGCGCGAGGGCAGGGTGGATTTGGCACAGCTACAGCAGGTTTTGAGCGAGCTTTCATTGACCGAAATTGAGCCGCTGGTGCGCGCTTTTGGCGTGTATTTCCAAAGCGTCAATGTCGCCGAACGTTTGCACCGGGTGCGTCGGCGTCTAGACTATCAGCGTGCTGGCGCAGCGCCACAGCCGGGCGGTTTGCACGCCACCTTGCTCGCGCTGAAGGAGGCAGGTGTCAGCGTCACTGAGCTGGGTGGTTTGCTCGGCCAGCTGTTGATTGAGCCGGTGTTTACCGCGCACCCGACCGAAGCCACGCGCCGCACGATGCTAGAGAAAGAACACGCGGTTGTGCGCGCGTTGATGGTCGCGGTGGAAAAACGTTTGACACCGAGGGAAGCAGCATCACTGACCGAGCGTCTGCGCTTAAATTTGACCACGGCTTGGCAAACTGCTGAGCATTCTGCCGAACGTCCAACCGTCGCTGACGAACTCAACCACGTTAGTTTCTATTTGACCGATGTGTTGTATCGGGTGGTGCCGAACTATTTTGCGGAGTTCGAGTACGCCTTGAGCGCGGTTTATGGCGCTGAAAGTGCGGCGCTGTTGCCATTGGCGGCACATCTGCAGTTTGCGCTGTGGGTCGGCGGCGATATGGATGGCAACCCGAATGTGGGTGCGGCGACGATTGCAGCCAGTTTGGCGCATCTGCGTGGCCTAATTTTGGAGCGCTACCGCGCGGAAGTGCTGACGTTGGCGCGGATTTTGAGCCAATCGAGCGAGCGCGTCGAGGTCGATCCGGCCTTGCTTGCGCGCGTTGCGCACTATCGTGTACTGCTGCCGCGCGCCTCGGTGAATTTGAACACGCGCTATGGCGATATGCCGTATCGGCAACTGCTGCTCTTGATCGCGGCGCGGCTACATAACTCGCAAAAGGCGCGCTTGCCGGGCTATTTGAACGCGGAAGAATTTGGCGATGACTTGCGCTTGATTGAAGCCAGCCTGCGTCGGCATCACGGCGCACATGCCGGTTTGTATCCGCTGGCGCAATTGCAGCGGCGGCTAGATTGCTTTGGTTTTCACTTTGCTAGGCTGGATCAACGGCAAGACTCGCGCGTGCACGCGCGCGCCCTTGCGGAGCTGTTGACTGATCCCGATTGGCCGACGCGCAGCGCTGCGGAACGCACAGTCGTGTTAAACGCGGTGCTGGCAGGCAAACGCAGTCTACGTCGGCCGGTCGCAGAACCTGCGCGTGGCGTGGTGGCGGTGTTTAAAAGCTTGAGCCAGCAGCGCAAACAATTTGGCGCGGCGGCGCTTGGCCCCTACATTATTAGTATGACGCGCAATGTCAGCGATGTGCTGAGCGTGCTGGCGCTGGCCGAATGTGGCGCACGCGGCAGCGCCGGTGCAATTGATGTGGTGCCGCTGTTTGAAACGGTGGACGACTTACGTAACGCCAGTGATGTGCTTGGGCAACTGTTCGATGACGCGCACTATCGCCGCCACTTAGCGGCGCGTGGCGATCAGCAAATGGTGATGTTAGGTTATTCCGATAGCAGTAAAGACGGCGGCTTGATGGCCTCGCGCTGGGCGCTGCAGCGCGCGCAGGTGGAGTTAATGGAGTTGGCGCAGCGTGCGGGCATCGCGCTAACGTTTTTTCATGGACGCGGCGGTTCCGTCAGCCGTGGCGGTGGCAAAACCGAGCGCGCGGTAAACGCGGCACCCCGAGGTTCGGTGCAGGGCCGATTGCGCTTGACTGAGCAAGGCGAGGTGATCCATCGAAAGTACGGCATGCGCGCCCTGGCGGTGCGTAATTTAGAACAGGCAACCTCGGCGGTAGTACGTGCGACTTTGCGTCCACGCCCGCCCGAACCTAGGGAAAACAAATGGCGCGAAATGATCGCGTTTATGAGCGATGCCAGCAGTGCCAGCTATCGCGCCCTGGTTTATGGCGAAACAGCTGCGGCGCTACCCGCGCAAATTGCGCTTGAACGGGCAAATTTTGTTGACTATTTTCGGCTAGCCACACCCATTGATGTGATTGAACGCATGCGCATCGGATCGCGGCCGGCGCGGCGTGGCGGCGGTGGCCTGGAAAATCTGCGCGCGATTCCCTGGGTGTTTGGCTGGGCGCAAACGCGCTGCGGTTTGAGTGCGTGGTACGGTGTTGGTGCCGGGTTGCAGGCTGGAATCGCGCAATTTGGCCTGCCCGCCGTGCGCGAAATGGCGCGTGATTGGGCGTTTTTTGACACCTTGATTGACGATGTCGAAATGGTTTTGGCGAAGGCAGACATCGACATTGCGCGCGTTTACTCAGAGCTTTCCGGGAAACTACATGAGCAGTTTTTTCCACGCATCGCTGGAGAATTTGAGCTGACTTTGCGCAGCGTTTTGGCAATCAAGGACGCCAGTGAAGTGCTAAGCGCCGATCGCCGTTTGGCCCTTTCGATCCGCTTGCGCAACCCTTATGTCGACCCGCTCAGCCTGATGCAGGTGGATTTACTGAAGCGCTGGCGCGCCGCTGGGCGCCCTGAGGACGAATTGTTTCGGGGTTTGTTGAGTACCGTCAACGGCATTGCGCAGGGTTTGCAGAATACGGGTTGAGGGCGTTTTGGTGCTTAAAAAATGAAAAAAGCCCGGAATAACCCGGGCTTTTTTTTCAATTACTCGCCGAAACCGTCACTAAATATCGTGCCGTTTGGATCCGCTGTAGTAAAGGATCCACCGCTCACGACGGCACCATTTGCACAGGCGTTTTCTGCACGCACACGCCAGTGGTAAACCGCATTGGCGCGCAGCGCGCGCGTTGGGGTAAAGCTTGCGGCGGACTGATTGACGCTGTTCCAAAGCGTGGCGAAACTCGCGTCGCGCGTGTATTCCAAGCGGTAGCTGCGCACATTTGCCGCGGCCGTCCAGCTGAATTGCGGTATCAGCGCTACCCCCGTCACAGCGGCGGCCGGTGTAGTCGTTGTGAAACTTCCCGGTACTGCTGCGTAAACATTCATTGACACTGGCAGCTGCACGGAAAAATCAGCACCGGTGGTTAGCACCGTTAACGCGAGCGGTCCCGCCGCTGTTCCCGCAGCTAATGTGCCGCTGAGAGCACTTGGTGCGCCTACTGCGGTAGGAGTTACAGCGCTTGGTGTGAACAGAATATTGCTGAGCGCTGTTGGCGGGTTCATAAGCGCCATCGTCGCGGTTTGATCGGCATCCAAGGTGCCGCGCACCGTTATTGGATAAGGGCCAAAATTACTGCCAGCGCAAGCGTCGAGAGTGGCGACCGGCACGCTGAGCGTTACGCTCGGCGCATTGCGGCAGTTGGTGCAAACTAGGGCGTAATCCTGGCGCGGATTGCCGGGCGTGCCGTTGCCGCTGAGGGCATCGCCATTCAGTGCGCTGGCGGTAACGGTGATGGTGTGAACTGCGGTGCCAGGTGCGGCGATATAAACGTTTTCTAAGTTTGCCAGCGTATCAGCGAGCCCGCCCGTTGCGGAGCTGCCTGCGGCGAACACGTTACCCAGGTAGCTGTTTGCCGAGGTCGTTACGGCAAGATCTAAATTATTGACCAAGGCCGGGTTAGCACTAACCGCTCCGGGTGCGTCTGACCAGCTGAGCGTAATTTTTAGCGGCTTGTTCGGATCGACGGCAATCACGCGTTTCATACGCACACTTCCGACCGTGCTCAAAACCTCTTGCTGATCGAAATACAGGCCGTTCACCGTGGTTGCCAGGGTATCCACCAGATTTATCAAGCCCCAGCCCTCATCATTATTAGGGATTGGGCGCGAGCCATCAATGTTGTTTGGATCGCCTGGAACGCTGCCCGGAATATCGCGCGCACCGTTGACCAGAACCGATTTGACCATCGCTGGGCTTGGGTTGCTGCCGAGGTTGTTGCGCCGCCACCATTGCACAGTCAGCGCCGCTGCGCCCGAAGCGCGCGGCGTCGACATACTTGTGCCGCTGCAAAGCGCGTAGAGATCCGCTGTGCCAGCGATGGCAGTAGAGCAGCTGCCGCCTAATGCGTTGCGCGTTGATGCGGTATTGCTGCCAACGCCGGTCAAGACCGGCAAGATTCGCCCATCAACCGCTGGCCCGCGACTCGAACCGCTGTTGAGCAAATTTGGGCCAGTGCCGCTGCGGGTCGAGCCCGAATTCGCGACTGACACAATGTTTTTGGCCTCGTGCGGTGCGGTTAGGCCGGTGCTGCCTGCGTTGCCAGCGGAGAAAAAGACATTGAAAGCTTCTGTGACGTTGGTGGTGGCAAAATCGGCATCGCGCACCAGCACATCGTATTCGCGGGCGCTGGCGGTATAACCACTGCGCGCGGCACCGTTGTTCCAGCTGTTATTGCTGCCCGAAGCGCCGACTGCAAGTGCGCTGGTAATTACGGCGGCGTTGCTCAAGGTATTACCCGAGCACACAATGCGCGCGGCCCACAGTTGCGTTCCTGGGGCAACGCCCTGACCGTACAAAAAGCCAGCCCCGTCTGTTTCAGCAGCGGGGCCACTGCCATCGCCTATTCCGCGCCCTAAAATCGCGCCTGCGACGTGGGTGCCATGGCCGCCACCTGCAGCATCATCGCCTGGACTTGAACCCAAGGTGCAGCCTTCAGTCATTCCACCAACCCATGCGGGCGCCAAATCCGGGTGCTCGCGGTCGGCACCCGTGTCGACAACCGCCCAGGTCACGCCAGCGCCGGTCAAACCGTTCAGTGGCCCGGCTAAAAATGCCGAATAGCCCGGCATCAATGCTGCGGGCGTGGTGAACGGCTGTGCCATAATTTGATTCGCAGCCTCATCGTCAATCTGCGCTTCAGGCTCGAAGCTGACGTTGATGACTTGCGGTATTAACAACAGGCGCTCGATGATGCTGGCATCAGCGGATACGCGCGCATAGCGCAATTTCTGATCCGGCTGCGCGGCACGCTCTTCTAGCGGTGTGGCCCCTAGACTTTGCATTTGTTTCAGGATGCTATTTTGCACGCCGTTGGCGTGAAACATCACAATAATCCGGTCCGAGCGCCCTGCGGCCAGCGCGTTCAAGCTGCGATCGCGCTTAAAGTCGAGATCGAACGCTGCGATTGCGCGCACTTCAGGTGCACTGCCAGCTTGGCTAAGCGGCGCGCCATAAAGCAAGACTGCGTTATGCGGCAAGTATTGCAGCGCCAAGGCTCCTTGAGTTTCCAGCGCCGTAATCCACGGTTGTTTTGCTGGGCCAAAAAACTGCACCACCTGCAAGCCCCGGCCCGCACTGTCCAACACCGGCAGGGACGAACTTGCAGTCAGGTCGCGCTCTATGTCACCGATGCGAACCGTTTTCCCTTGCGCCAACTGCGCGCTTATTCCGGCGGCGCGTGCTGCGCTTTCCTCCATCCAAACCCAATGAAAACTGCCGTAGTCAATGGCGTGCTCTGTGCCGGATAACGAACGCGCTTGCTGCGCGTCAATACGATACGGTGCCGAGGCGGCAATGGCTGTAGTGCAAATTAGGCTGCAAGCTAGGCTAAGTAGAGTAGGGGCAATGCGCACGGTGACACCGAAATCGGGATGGGAGCCTGATACTACTAAATGCGGCATCGATTGCGTGTCAAATTTCCCCGATTTACGGTTAAAATTGCATAAAAAAGCCCGGAATCATCCGGGCCTAGGTTTACAACATGTCAAAGCAAAACCTCACCAACCCGGTGCACCTGGAGGCGGTGGTGGCGCTGACATTTGACCAAGCTTGGCAACATCAGGTTGGAACACATCGAGGTAGGCGCGGTAAGCAGCTACGGAAATGACCGGGTAAATTAAGGTCATAAACAAGATCTGCCCAATAAGAGGAATGAACATAAGCACAAAACCGACAAGCCAGATTGCAAGGCCGCAGGCAAGAAATACCAGCATCGCACCTATATTTTTCATAGATGCCGCCAAAGATTCTTTCAATGCATCAATTGCGTTAACGTTGTCAAACATGATGCGCGATACCGCAAAGAACATCATTGCAAACAGCGCCAGGCCCACTGGAATTGCAATTAAAAATACCAAGCCTATTGTGCCCATCAAGCCGGCAAAAGCAGCTGGACTTATGTTGCCACTACCGCCCGCGGATCCAATGGCTGCCAAGATCGCGCCACCACCGAGCACAAAAGCCAGAATCAACATGACGATGCCAAAAACTAACGGCAGTAAACAAAGAATAATCAATGGCCCGGCGCGTGTCTGCAGCCCAGAAAATAAATCGCCTACTTCTGGCATTTGCCCAGCATCTAACTTACGAACGGCCTGCTGTACACCTGCTTGCAGCGCAGGATTGAGTAAAGTGGTGATAAAGTTGAGTATCGGTATCCCCCACGCCAAACCCATCACTAAAAATACGGCGGGTGCTTTGAATACGGTCTCAAAGCCACTTTTCCACCATTCAAAACCGCGACTTGCTTCCACTGATCTCACTGGACGTTCTCCTTCGTTGGTCGATTAACTACGTTTTGTTGATTTGGATTTGCCTATGCAAACCAAAGCCTACGCCTGAGATTACTCTGCAAAGGCGTTCAGTAGAAAGGTGTTCCCCAAAATTTATGCGTTTTTTGATGCGGCTTGCTTAAACAAGAGCTTGCGTGGCCCCGGTTCACATTGTGTGTTCAGCAAATACTCGTTACGTTCGCCGCCTTCGATTGCATTTTAAAGACTCTCACCATGCGCCTGAGCCAATTTCACTTAAATACCTATAAAGAAAGCCCAAGCGACGCGGAAGTGATGAGCCAAAAGCTGATGCTGCGTACCGGCATGATTCGCAAACTTTCCGGCGGTATTTATACCTGGTCACCGTTGGGCTTGCGGGTATTGCGCAAAGTCGAGGGCATCGTGCGCGAGGAGATGGACCGCGCTGGTGCGCTGGAAATCTTGATGCCGGCAGTGGCGCCGAAAGAGCTGTGGGAGGAAACCGGGCGCTGGGATCAGTTTGGCGCGCAGCTACTAAAAATGACGGACCGCGCGGGCCGCGAGTTTTGCTTTGGCCCGACACACGAAGAAGTCGTGACTGATTTCGCCCGTAATGAGCTGAAAAGCTACAAACAGCTGCCGAAAAATTTCTATCAAATCCAAATGAAGTTTCGCGATGAAATTCGCCCACGATTTGGCGTGATGCGCGGCCGCGAATTTTTAATGAAAGACGCTTATTCCTTCCATTTGGACGAAGCGGGCCTGGTGCGCGAGTACCAAAACATGTTCGACACCTACAGCCGCATCTTCACGCGTTTGGGGCTGAAATTTCGGGCGGTGCAGGCCGACACCGGTGCCATCGGCGGCAGCGGCAGCCATGAATTTCACGTGATGGCAAGCTCCGGTGAGGACGCGTTAGCCTATTGCGAGGATTCTGATTTTGCCGCGAACGTGGAAATGGCGGAAGCGATTTGCGCCGATACACGCTTAGCCGCCACCCAAACGATGGAGAAAGTCAGCACACCAAAACAAACTACGTGCAGCGATGTCGCGGCACTCCTGGGCATTGATATCAAACGCACGGTAAAAGCGGTCGCCGTGGTGCGCACCGACAACAAATTTGCCCTGGTGCTGGTGCGTGGCGATCACACTGTCAATGACATTAAGTTGAGTAAGCTCAGCGGTATGGCGGATTTCCGCTTGGCGACTGAGGCTGAAATACGTGAAACCATGGGCTGTGTGCCGGGCTTTATCGGGCCGGTCAAAAGCAAACTGCCGATCATGGTGATTAGTGACCGCACCGTGGCTGCGATGAGCGATTTTGTCTGTGGCGCGAACGAGGCCAAGTTCCATTTGCAGGGCGTGAATTTTGGCCGGGATTTGCCCGAAGCGGATCTGATTGCGGACGTGCGCAATGTCATTGACGGCGATCTTTCCCCAGATGGCAAAGGTGTGTTGAGTATCGCGCGCGGTATTGAAGTCGGACATGTGTTTCAGCTCGGACAAAAGTATGCGCAGGCGATGAATGCGACGGTGTTGGACGATCAGCAAAAAGCAGCGGTGATGTACATGGGCTGCTACGGCATTGGCGTGTCACGCATAGTCGGTGCCGCAATTGAGCAAAATTTTGACGAGCGCGGCATGATTTGGCCGGCCGCCATCGCGCCGTTTTATATTTCGGTTTTGCCGATGAATGCGCACACGAGCGAATCGGTAAAAGTGGCGGCTGAAGCGCTGTATCAAGAACTAAGTGCCGCAGGTTTTGATGTGCTGCTGGATGATCGCAACGCGCGCGCGGGCGTGATGTTCGCGGATCAGGAATTGGTGGGCATTCCGCATCGCGTGGTGGTCGGTGAAAAAGGTTTGGATGCGGGCACAGTGGAATACAAAGGCCGTCGCGATGCTGAGTCTAAGAATATTCCGCGCGCAGAGTTCGTAGCGTGGCTCAAGGCATTGCGCGGCGCATGAAGCAGCCTGAAGCCGCGCAAGCCCTTGTTCAATCGGACGATGTTCAGCAAGAAATCGTCGATGATTTCGCGATGTTTTCCGACTGGTCAGAACGCTATCAATATCTGATTGATCTGGCGAAAGCCTTGCCCGTGTTTCCAGAAGCCTTAAAAACTGAGGCGAATTTGCTCAAAGGTTGCCAAAGCCAAGTATTTGTCCACTTTGGGCCTGGGCAAGAACGCTTAGAAATTCAGGCGATTAGCGATTCCAGCATTGTCTCGGGGCTGATTTCACTCGTGCTGCGGGTTTACAGCGGCCACAGCCCACTGGAAATTCTGGCGACAGAGCCGCGCTTTATCGATGGCATCGGTTTGAGCAAAAATTTGTCGATTACGCGTAAAAATGGGCTGGCGGCGTTGATCGCTAAAATTAAGGCGGAGGCGGCGCTGCGCGTGGCTTAATTGTGGCTGTAATTGCATGCGATCTAAGCACGGCGCGCTTCGTTTGGTTGTTTTGGGTATCAGGTTGGTTCGTGCCGCCATTCAAACTATAATCCAACCATGCTGATCTTCTTTCTAATTTTGTTGTTCGCAATTATTTTTGCGCCCCAGCTTTGGGTCAAACACACCCTAAAAAAGTATCACCAGCCGCCAGATCGCTATCGTGGCAGCGGCGCTGAACTTGCGCGCATGCTGCTGGATCAGGAAAACTTAGCGCACGTCAGCGTGGAAAAAACGGATCGCGGCGATCACTACGATCCGATCAAAAAAGCGGTGCGGCTTTCACCTGAGTGTTTTGATGCGCGTTCGCTCACGGCAATTACGGTAGCAGCGCACGAAGTTGGGCATGCGCTGCAGGATCGGGACGCCGACCCGCGTCTGCGTGTGCGAACCTCGCTTGCGGTGGTGATGGGCAAACTGCAACCGCTTAATGTTGGTTTTTTACTGGTGGGCTCAGTTTTGGCGACGGTTTTGGGTAGCCCGCGGCTGATCGCGCTGATCGTCATTGCAGCGCTGGCTATTCAAATGCTGGGCACCGTGCTTAATCTGATAACGCTGCCAATGGAGTGGAACGCGAGTTTTGGCCGCGCTTTGCCCATGCTGCAAGCGCACAAAATTTTGATTGAAGGCGACCAGCGCCACGCTCGTCGTATTCTGAGGGCAGCGGCGCTAACTTATGTCGCTGCCAGCCTGATCTCGCTGTTGTTTTTACTGCGCTGGGTGCGTTGAGCGCATTAGGCCAGGATCTTTGTATACAGCGGTATTCCTACAATGACATTGAACGGGAACGTGATGGCTAGGGCCAAGGTGATAGAGAGGTGATGCCGTGCCTCGGGTATTGCAATGCGCATGGCCGCTGGCACCGCAATGTAGGAAGCGCTGGCTCCTAACGTTGCAATAATCACGACACCGCCTGAAGAAAGCCCTGCCGCCATGCCAGCAAGCGCACCCAGTGCCGCACCAAACAGTGGCATGAGCGTGCCAAACGCCAACAGGAAGAAACCAACTTCGCGCAACTCCTTAATGCGCGATGCCGCGATAAAGCCCATTTCAACAAGGAATAGTGCCAAGGCCCCTTTGAATAGATCAATGAATACCGGGGCGATTGGCGCTACTCCTGAGGGCCCAGCCAGAAAGCCGATTAGCAAACCGCCGCCCATCAGCAATATTCCCTTATTCAAGAACACCTCATGCGCCAAACTGGCGCCGCCACCTTGGCCGACACCGGCTCTACGTGCCAGCCAGATTCCTATGCCGATGGCGGGCATTTCCAATAGCACAACGAAAACTGGCAGATAAGCCTCATAAGAAATTTCGAGGCTATCGAGGTGTGCGATGCCAACCGCAAACGTAGCAACACTGACGGAGCCGTAATGCGCCGCTATGCTCGCTGCGTCAGCCGCAGGCAAACCGCCTAGCTTGCGAAGCACCGGGTAGGCCACAAATGGCAACACGAATCCCAAAGCAACCACAGGTATCGCTTGCAGCAGCACATCTCCGAGTGGAAAGCGCGCCAACTCAATGCCGCCTTTCAATCCCAATGCAATCAACAAATACAGGGTTAAGGTTTCATACAAATCGGCGGGCAATCGAAAATCGGCGCGCACCAGTCCAGCAAAGGCACCGAGCCCGAAGAACAAGATAATCACGTCAATATTCAAGCAGTCTGCCTCGCGAACGCATCAAATTCAGGGTGGGCGGCTAAAAATAATTGGCGTCATCAACCACCATAGCCTAGAAACTAATAAACATACCGCCATTGACTGGGATATTCGCGCCAGTGATGAACCCGGCCTCTTCGGCGACCAAAAATTCGACGGTGCGCGCTATTTCTGCGGGCTCACCGATGCGACCGACGGGAATCGTGGCGATAATTTGCTCACGCACGGCTTCGGGAATGGACATTACCATCGCGGTACGGCAATAACCGGGGGAAACGCTGTTGACCGTGACGCCTTTGCGCGCCACTTCTTTTGCCAGCGCCATGGTGAAGCCGTGGATCCCGGCTTTGCTGGCGGAATAGTTGGTCTGCCCAAACTGGCCGGTGGAGCCATTGACCGAGCTGATATTGACGATGCGGCCAAAGCCACGTTCGCACATGCCATCAATAAACTGGCGGGTGACGTTAAATGCGCCGTCCAAATTGACCTTCAGCACATCCATCCAAGCCTGCGCGGGCATTTTGCGAAAGGTCATGTCTTTGGTGATGCCGGCGGAGTTGACGACGATATCGACTGCACCATGCGCCGCGTGCACGCGCGCGGCAAATTCGGCGCAGGCGTCAAAATCGGCGACATTGATTGCTTCAAAACTAATTCTGTCGCCAAACTCCGCGACCTCGGCCTTAAATTGTTCAACGCGCTCGGCACGCGCGGCCAAATCGGCGGCGATGACCTTCATACCCCGGGCTGCAAGCGCCTTGCAGATAGCACTCCCTAAGCCACCAATTCCACCTGTAACGACTGCTGTGCGCATAAATTGCCTTTAACTAAACTGTAAAGGCCAGAACCTTACACAAAATTGTGCGGTGCGTCATAGCTGAAAGTCACTAAAAATGGCTTTTTTCGTAAATTGTTGCGGCAGCGCGGCATAATTGCTTTCGTTTGGCTCAGGCAAGAACATTAAATTGCGCCAACAAAGTTTCATGACCCTGATTCACTTTTCTCCCTGCCTTAATTTTCTTAGGTGTTTTCACTCAAGCATTCAACAGAGAAGCACGGCAGCAAAGTAAGCTCAGCGTTTTTATGCGCGGCAATAAAGGAAGCACCATGACTCGAACGTATCATCTGTACTCCACGCTTGCCATCGCGCTGCTTTTAGCGGGTTGCCAAAACGCAGCGACACGCATTGCACCTGCTGCCACTGCGACCAAACCCGTGCCTGAAGTCGCGTATTACTGCGCCAACTGTGCGCTATTAGCCAGCCGTGAATCAGCGCCGCTACAGATATACGCTGCGGTGTTTAAATATACCTTCGATGTAGCTTCTGGCACCCTCCAAGGCATGAGCGCGTCGCAAGAGCCCTTGGATGCTGAGCGCACCGAGGACACAGCCTGTGCCGTGTCTGGCTCAAAAACTAATGACAGCGCGATGGATTTCCGACGTACCGGGATCTTCATCGTCGGCGGAACGCTGGTGTCGGTGGATTCGCCGAGCGTTGGCAAGATCGCGATAGAGCAGCTCCAGCCGGAGAGCGGTGCGGTACTCTTTGCCGGCAGCAAAAGCGATGCCGATGAATTTCAGCCTTGCGTCGGCGCAACGTTGGCCGACTCGCCAAGTTATGAAGCTGCGATGCACTTGCCACGCGATGCCGTTATTTCAATCCGGGTGGCGTCGCAATCGCGTCCGATCAAGCTGACATTGCCAGCGCAATTTAGCCCCTTCACCTATTTGCGCTATCGTGCCGGCGCCGTGATACCGGTACCGGCGCGGCTAGCGACGCTCAGCTACGACATACAAAAGCAGCGTGTGGTGTTGAGCTATCGCAGCGTTTTTGCCAAGGATTCAGCCGTCAGAAAACTAGATTTGCGTGCAGTTTTTCCTGCGTCTTTGGGTGGCGCGCCGGGCGAATATGAATCTGTGGCACGTTTCACGGAGCGCTCGCAGGCCATTTTGGCCGATCTGGATCAATGCCCGCCATTTTTGGTGACAGGCGAACCCTGCGCCGATCCGAACCGTAAACCCAACCCAGGTATTTTTGCGCAGTAGTGTTGAATTGTTGGGGCCATCATTTTGGGCCACCATTTCTTTGGTCAACTTGGGGTGCCATTCAAACTGAAGGGGAATCTCGGTAGTTTTCGCTGATTGGAATTTATTGGGGCGACAGCGCACTGAGTTCGTCATTCCCGCGTGCTTTTGGCGGGAATCCAGGGAGCCTGTTCTGGCGTTGCACCATTGCAATTCGCTGTACTTTGCGCAAGTGCAGGCTGGATCCCCGACTAAAACATTCGGGGATGACGATCCTTCAGTTTAAATGGCACCCGTCAACTTACAAAAACTTGCTTTGGCGCGCAGATTATTCGAGTAGCGCGCACCCGAATAGCCCGATAGACTCTTAAGCACGAAATCACTCTCGCTTTTATTCGCCTATGGCCGCTCCGCCCGTCGAAATTCCCGGTTACCAACTGCACCGAGCGCTAGGCGAGGGCGGCATGGCCACGGTATTTTTGGCGACACAGCTATCCCTTGATCGCAAAGTTGCGATCAAGATTTTGCGTACTGAAAATGATGACGACCCGGAACGCACCGAGCGGCGTTTTTTGCGTGAAGGCCGAATCCTAGCGAAGATCACGCATCGCAATGTTTGCGGTATTTATGACATCGCCAAAGTCGGCAATGTCGCCTACATCGCGATGGAGTTTTTAGATGGCGGTACGTTAGTAGACCGCCAACGCGATGGCATTGCCGTCGGCGAATCCATTGCGATTGTGGTGCAGGTGGCCAGCGCGCTGCAAGAAGCGCACAACCAGGGCATTGTGCACCGGGATTTGAAGCCTGCAAACGTGATGATGCGCGGCGGCAAAGTGCCGGTGCTGACCGATTTTGGTATCGCGCGCGAACTGGCTAGCCACCAAACCCGGATCACCACCGAAAACATGATTGTCGGTACGCCGGTGTATATGAGCCCCGAGCAAGTCACGGGCGGTGAGATCGATGTGCGCAGCGATATTTATTCGCTCGGCATTATGTTTTATGAGCTGCTGGTCGGTAAAGCGCCGTATTTGGGCGATAACCCGATCCAAGTCTGCATGCAGCATTTGACCTCGCCGGTGCCGACGCTACCGCCTGAGTTAGACGAGATCAACCCGGTATTGTCGCGCATGTTGGCGAAAAAGGCTGAGGATCGCTACGCCACGATGGCTGAATTCACGCACGCGCTGCGCGATGTGTTCGTGCATTCCATGCAGCTGCGCGCCAAGGCTGAGCTGGCGCCGAACCAACCTTGGACCGAACAGCTGCGGCAAATGGGGTTTTCTTTTGACACCATGCGCGATGGCGAGCTTAATGCCAAGCTGCGCCAACAGCAGGCGGCGCTGAATGCCAATCGGGAAGCGGATCGGGAAGTGGATCGGCGAGTTACCCCCTTACCCGCCGCTGCTGTCGAATTTGCTGCGCCGTCCAGCCGAAACGCAGCGGCTAACAAAAAGCCATGGCTGGCGATTGCGGCAGCGGCAGCGCTTGGTATCGGCGCGATTGGCTACTTCGCATTGCGCGATAGCAGTGGCGGCAAGGCCGGGCGCTATCAACTGCAAGGCATGGCAGCGACCTTTGATGAACAAATCGCGCGCGACGCGCTGTTTGAACCCATTGACGACAACGCCGCGCAAACCATCACTGATATGCGTGATGTTAGCGATAAAAGCGCGATCACCAAAGCCCGTGTTGATAAGTTGCTTGAGGTCGTGAATCAAAAGTTAGACGCGTTGATCGTGGCGGAAAAATTTGATGACGCGCAAACGCTTTATACGCTGGCATTGAATGCGGAACTGTTTAGTCAAAAGCAAGCTGAAGCGCTGCAATTGCGCATTAGTAATAGCCGCAGTTTGATTGCCAACAAAGCCCTGATTGACGCGCAGCTGGCAACAGTTGCCGCCGCACTCAAGCAAAACTCAACGCCAACTGAGCTATTCACCGAGCTTGAGGCGCTACGCAAGCTGGTGGCAGCGGACGATGCACGCTTGGGCGCGATGGAGCGCGATGTCGGTGTGAAAATTCTTGGACAGTACGAAATCGCGTTGCAAAATAATGATTTGGACGGTGCGCAAGTGATTTTGGCGGCGATGCTGGAAAAGCTGCCGCGTTTTCCCGAGCTGGCGCGCTATCAAAGTGAGCTGCGCGAACGACAAGCCAAATTAGGTGTGGCAAGCCGCATGGCGCGGATTAGATCTTTGATTGCCAGCACGCCGTTGAAACTCGATTCGATCACATTGGCCGCGACCGGCATTAGCGCGTTGGCGTTGAGCAATCCCTCGGATGAACTAGCCGCGTTGAAAGTGCAGCTTTTAACTGTCGCCAATGCCTCTGCATTGCGCAGCTTGGAACAAAACAACGATATCAAAGCGGCGCAGGCAACGATAAGTGCGCTGGGCGAATTTGCGCGTGATGATGCAGTCCGGCCGGCGCGCATGCGCATTTTGGCGGCTGTGGATGCCGCGCAATTCACGGAACGCAGCGGCACCGTTGTGATCGACACCGCGCCGTACAGCAAAGTGCTTGCAATTACCGATGCCAGCGGGAAAGCGATCCCGATTCCGGCACCGGGCGTCACGCCGCTGAGCCTGGTGTTGCTCGAAGGCCAATACCGGGTCGAGCTAAGCAACGCCTTGGGTGAAAGTAAAAATGTCCAGGTATCGGTCGCCCGCAAAGTGACCACGGAATCGCCGCACATCTTGTACGCCTCAAAAAGCGATGACTACCTGCGCGAGGCTGGCTACTGATGCAGGTCTTGCTTATCATGTCGAGAAATTTAAGTTTTAGGAGCGGCTGTTTGCTGTTCGCGCTGCTAATCGCGCCACTGAGTTACGCCGACTTCAAAGACGCCTATAAAGATGGCGTAAGCGCCTACGAGGATCAAAATTGGGCGTTGGTAGAAAGCAAAATGCGCGAAGCTCTGAGCGGGGAACCCACGCCGCAAGCCAAGGTTCGCCTGTATGGCATGCGTTTTGAGCCCTATATTCCGCATCACTACCTAGCACTTGCCGCCAGCGCCAGAAATAATTGTGCAGCCGCACTTGCTGCGCTGAGTAGCGCCGGTCATCAATCCGCATTGGCAGCCGCGCGCGACGCCGCCGCGTTGCTTGCGGTGGAACAGCAGATTAAAAAGCGCTGTCAAAATGCCGCCCCCAGCGTTCCACCGCCCGCGTTGCCAGTGCCAACGCAGCCCATTGCACTGCCGCCCGTTACCGCACCCGTCGTAAAACCGCCCGTCGCCGTGCAGACGCCAATTCAAACGCCAGTTCAAACGGCGGCGCCTACACCGGTGACGCCCGCTGCAGCGGCACCAACCCTAGCTAGTGATGAGATAGCTCGCGTACGCAACGCCGTGCAGGCACTCAAGCGCGAACTTAGTGCGGCGCGCAGCACCTTTGCGAAGCCTGAGCTTGCCGCCGCCGCCGGTGCTAAAACCGCAGAGCTAAATGCGCTGGAATCAGACGCGCTGCGCTTAGGGCAAGACCTGGAACGCGCAATAGCCAACGTCGATGCGGCGCTATTAGGCCGCACCGGCAGTGCCGCAAACGCCGCCAGTGCACGCGCAACCGCGTTGAAGCTTGCTGCCAACGCTGCGCTTGCAGCAGCAGCACCGCTTGCGCGCGCGGCGGCACCCGCTGTGTTGGCACAAATCGCCAAGTCCTTCTTCGGTGGTGACTTCAAAGCTGCCGCGCAAACCAACGTTGAAAGCCTTCAGGGCAAAGCGCTGGCGCACGCGCTGCTGGTGCGCGCCGCCGCCCGCTATTCCATGTATGTAGCGCAGGGCGAAAGCAAAGCCGAGCAGCTAAACGCCGTCAAAGCCGATTTGAGCCGCGCCAAAAGTGTGGATGCGACGGTGCGGCCCAGTGCGAAATATTTTTCACCGCGTTTGCTTGCGCTGTATTGAAAATTGTATTCGCCTAGCGTAAGTGAATTTTGGTGTCTGACGCTGTGCGCTTACTGCGCTAAACTAGCTCAAGTGCAACAGCAGGAACTGCAATGTCGAGCGCCTTAAAAAACCCCCATGTCAGCGAAGCTGACTACCTAAGCGCCGAGCTAAGCAGCCGGGACAAACATGAATATGTCAGCGGGCAGGTATTTGCGATGTCGGGTACGTCGATTCGACACAATCAAATTGCCGTGAATATTTTGTTCGCTCTACGCTCAAGCGCATCAAATCAATGTCGGGTTTCAATTGCTGATGTCAAATTCAAAGCCAAACAGCTGTATTACTATCCTGACGTGATGGTGTCGTGTGCACCGCAGTCGGACGAGTATTGCGAATCTCAGCCTTGTTTGATTGTTGAAGTATTAAGCGAATCAACCGAAAGCGTAGATCGTGGCGAAAAGCTGCATAACTACCAAAAAGCGCCCGAACTTGACGCTTATTTGCTGGTGTCGCAAAAAGAGCGCCGGGTGGATGTATTCAAACGCAGCGGCGCATTTTGGCGCTTTGAAAGCGTGACGGATGGCGGTGAAATTGAGCTGAGCTGCCCAGAAATGACGCTTACGCTGGATGCAATTTATCTAGGCGTCGAGGTTGGCGCCGAGGGCGCATTGCGTGCAGGCTGAGGCTGTCAAGCTTTACTAGAATACCAAGTCAAGCGCACTGAGCGTCGCGTTATTGCCCGGCAGGCGGTTGCCAAAGCTCAACTTTATTGCCCTCTGGATCAATGACCCAGGCGAACTTGCCGTATTCGGAATCGTCGATTTTGTCTAGAACATTGCAGCCTTCTTCACGTAAGACTTTAACCAGCGCGTGTAGATCATCGACCCGATAATTGACCATAAACGTTGCAGTGCTGGGCGCAAACTGCTCACCCTGTGCTGCGCCTATCGACCAGATCGTGGTGCCAGCGCATGGTTTGCCGTCACTATCCGCCCAAGTGAACGCAGTACCACCCCAGGCTTGGACATCAATTCCAAGATGGCGCTTGTACCAAGCCTGCAGCGCCGGTGCGTCTTTGGCTTTAAAGAAAATGCCGCCAATACCTGTGACTCGTTTCATGGAAATTCCTTGGTAGGGTGGTGAGTGCGCATTCTGCGACTCAATTTTCGAGCTAGCTAAGCAACTTATCGTAGTCTGCATGGCTGCCTATCCAAAACCACTGCACGCCTTCTGACACGGGGACGCCAAGTGCGCGATAGCCTAGATTCACGCGAACACTTCGAAATGCACCGTTTTTGACTGGTTTGAAATGCAACGATGGATGCGTTGGGTCTTGTTTAAGTAATTCGTGGCTTTCGCGTGCAATTTTCTGAACGTCGGCGGGAAGTGCATTGAAACAGTGCCAGAACTTTGCTGAAGCAAGATGTTTCAAAGTTCAGTAGCTTTGCCATTTTGGTAGTCCGCTAACGCTTCAGCGGCAAGCGCGTCCAGTTTTCCTGTCACAGCATCCCGTTCAATCTGAGCATCCCAGGCTGATTCATTAAACTGTGCAAACCAGCGACGGAACTCAGCAAGCTCGGCATAAGGAAGCCTTTCAACGGCTTGTTCTATGGCGTAAACGGTGGTCATGGCTATGCCTCTAAGAAATTCCCTACAGATCATACTTCAACTGCATTTATCCGCTAGCTAAAATGCCGCAATTGGCAGATTTCTAAACCGGTCTACGGGACATAAACGAGGTAAACCCTGAAGCTATAGTCACAAGCGCATTCCACGACTTTAACCTCAAGTACTAGATCACTCCGGCCTTCCTCTTGCGTCCAGAGATCAACTAGCACATTCCAATGTTCACCCATCCACTGCGCACAAGACGTTTCCCAAGTCGCGCCAGGGAGTTCTATCAATGTTGCACCGTAGTCTAAAACGTTTGCCTTAATTTGCTCAGCAAGCTCGTTCGTTATGGCCGAAACGCCCGAAACGGGAGCGGTAAGTGCGTAGTCGCCTCGAACGAAAGCGCGAACGATATCGCTAAGAACGCCGCGCCAAGATGTAGCTACGGGATGTGCGGTGCGCTCGTCTTTTATTGCGCGGGGAACTGATTCATTTTTGTTGTCAACTGGCATTTAGCTTGTAACTCTAAAGTGCACATTCCGTTTGAGTGACGCCGGGATTTTTCTCTAAATATCCTGGGCGCGTTTTTGCATACGCTTCATGTATCAGGCTTATATTGCGCTTGAAAAACCAAAGCACTCGTGAGTTTCGGGTTATGTGCCTTGAATCTGAGCGCTTAGGGCTTTCAAACACCGCAGACCAACCCGATGGCAGCGGCAAATAGTGTCCCCAACCGGCTTCGAGAACTGAGTGAAGCCCGCCTGCTTGATCAACTTGCTTGAGTGTTGATCCAACGGCAATACCTTCCGGTGATCGAAAGCTCGGATCGGCGGTTTCAATATATGCAACGCGATTCAAAGCATCAAATCCCAGAACAAAAATCTGCCCGTTCTCCTTGAATCGTTTAGACGGTAATGACTCCGAAGGCGACACTAAAACACGTCCGAGCGGTTCAAAACCAACGACCTTTGGACAAGGTGAATTGAAATAAGAGCCAAGTTCTGGCAGCGCGGAAGCCTTTTGACAACTCAATACAAAAATAATCAATAAAGCTGCGTAGCGCATCATGGCCCTGACAAAGCCTGCGCCAAATCCGCAATCAAATCATCGACATGCTCCAAGCCCACGGACAGTCGAAGCAAATTATCTGGCGTGGTGCTGGTTGGCCCTTCAACCGATTGCCGGTGCTCGACCAAGCTTTCGGTGCTGCCTAAACTAGTGGCATTGGTGAAAAGTTTTAAGCGACTGGCAACTTCAATTGCGCGGGCTCGATCGCCTTTGACCTGCAAGCTCAACATTCCGCCAAAGCGCCGCATTTGCTGCACAGCGATTTGATGCCCGGCATGGCTAGCTAAACCTGGGTAATGCGTTTTTTCGACGTTGGGATGCTTTTCCAAAAATGCGGCGATTTTTTCAGCGCTGTCACAATGCCATGCCAGCCTGCAGGGCAGGGTGCGGATGCCGCGTAACGTCAGCCACGCCGCGAACGGTGATGCGGTACCGCCGAGCAATTTGCGCAGCTCAAACAAGCGTGCGCGCAGTGCGCCGTCGCGGGTGATCAAGCTGCCGCCCATGTTATCGCTGTGGCCGGATAGGTATTTTGTCGTCGAATGCAGCACCACGTCGGCACCCAAATCCAGCGGTTTTAATAAAATAGGCGTGGCAAAGGTCGCGTCCACCACGCTTTTGGCGCCAGCGGCTTTTGCCATACCTGCGACGAATGCGACATCGGTGACTTTAATCAGCGGGTTCGACGGCGTTTCCATCCAAACCAATGCGGTCGGCTGCGTTAACGCAGCTTGCACGGCGGCGCGGTCGGTTAAATCCACCAGCACACAACGCAAGCCCATGCGCCCACCTTCATCGACAAAGAGTTTGCGGATGGCAAAGTAGGTATCGTCGGCTAAAATGACCCGATCACCCGGCTTTAGGGTGTGCAGCATGGCCGCCGCTGCCGCTAAACCAGTGGCAAAAAACAGCGCTTCACCGCCGCCTTCCAGTACGGCTAGGGCTGTTTCAAGCTGTTCTTGCGTCGGGTTGGTGTAACGCTGATATAAATACCCATCATTGAGCGCGCTATCGGCCGGGTGCTCGAACGTCGTCGCCATGTGGATTGGCTGACTCAGGCTTTTGGTTTGTGGGTCAACATGAAAGCCCGCGTGCACGGCTAGGGTTTCGATTTGGAGATTTGCGGATGGGCTTGCTGCTTTTGGATTAAGTAATTCAGTCATGGTCAAATCAGGCAGCTAATTTTAGGGTCAATTTTGGTTCCAGACCTGCGCGGGCAGCAAGGCGCACTAATAGGTCTAGGCTGAAGTGTTTAATCTTGCCGCGTTTCATTTCGCTGACACGAGCTTGAGTCAAGCCAAGCAAATTTGCGGCGGCTTCTTGGGTCAAGCCACTGCGGGCAAACCACTCTTGTAATCCGATCAACGCATCCGAACGCACCGTCATTTCAGCTGCTTTGTCAGTATCAAAAATGTCGTACATCACTCCGCGCGTATCGCCTTGGGTGCAGATGGGCATTTCTGTGGTCATTGTTGTCTCCTCAATTTTGCTTAATCATCAATTTCACGCAATCGACGGCAGGCCAATTGCAGATCACGCAGCGAAGTATGCTGCGTCTTTTTTTGGAACACGTGCAGCACATAAACGGCTTCGGCACGCCTTGCCAAATAGATCACCCGAAAGGCACCGCTTTCGTCGCGAATCCTAATTTCTTCAACACCCGACCCTATGCTGGTCATTGGTTTCCAATCGCTCGGCTGCAAACCATTTTGAACCCGCCGCAGTTCGTGCCCTGCTTCGTCTTTGACATCATCTGGAAACGCTTGAATATCCGCGCGACTTGTCCCGAGCCATTTAACCACTTTCATTGCCCATTGTATGCATGATCTTGCATGCGAGCAAGGATTTGTACTTGCCCCTTGCGTGCTCGATAAACCCTGAACACACTTGGCGACCCAGCTTTATCGAACACGGATTTAGTAATGCCTTTGCTGCCAACGTTGCCCGAAGAAGCCGTGCCTGTGAATGCGCAGGAATTGGCCTGGATCATTCTGAAATTTGGCGGCACCAGCGTGTCGAGCAAATCACGTTGGGACACGATTGTTGCGTTGGCGGGGAAACGGATCGCAGCAAATCAACGCGTGGTGATTGTGGTGAGTGCGCTCAGTGGCGTGACCGATCAACTCAAAGCGCTTTGCGAGGCATTTGGCGATGACGCACGCACGGAAGTTCTGCGCGTTAGCCTACGCACGCGGCATTTAGAAATGGCGCAAAATTTGGGCTTAAGCGACGCCATGCTCACGCGCGTAGCGCAAACGCTGGAGCTGCTAGATCGGCTGTGTTTGGATACCCGAAGGCCTGCGAATCATTTTGCCTGGCAGGCCAGTGTTTTAGCGCTGGGCGAGCTGTTGAGTTCAAGTTTGGGCGAAGCGTATTTGTTGAAATCTGGGCTTGATGCCGGCTGGTTGGATGCGCGCGAATATTTGTTGAGCGTTGCAGCCCCCAATGACGGCGACTGGGGCAAATATATGTCAGCCAATTGCGCACCCAGGCCATCAGCCGAGACACGTTCCGCATTGGCGGCGCTGGCGCCCTGTTTAATCACGCAGGGCTTTATTGCGCGTAATTTAGCGGGTGAAACGGTGATCTTGGGGCGCGGCGGTTCGGATACTTCTGCGGCCTATTTTGGCGCGCTGTTGCAGGCGCAAGCGGTGGAGATTTGGACCGATGTGCCCGGCATGTTTAGCGCCAATCCGCGCAAAGTGCCGAACGCGCGGCTGTTAAAAAAGCTAGATTTTGACGAGGCGCAAGAAATTGCGACCACCGGCGCAAAAGTGCTGCACCCGCGCTGTTTGGGCCCGGTGCGCGAGTTTTCGGTGCCGATGTGGATCAAAGACACCACGCGCCCGCATTTTTCCGGCACCTCCATTGGTGCACGGGATTTAGCGCAAAGCGCCAGCGTGAAAGCCGTTTCGGTGCGCACTGGCCTGACATTGGTCAGCATGGAATCGCTTGGCATGTGGCAACAGGTTGGCTTTTTGGCGGACGTTTTCGTGGCCTTTAAGCGCCATGGTTTGAGTATTGATTTGATTGGTAGCTCGGAAACCAACGTCACGATCTCGTTGGATCCGAGCAGCAATTTAATCAATGCCGACACGCTGGAATTGTTGTGCGGTGATTTGGCCTCGGTTTGCCGCGTCAAGGTCATTGCGCCGTGTGCCGCGATCACCTTGGTGGGCCGTGGAATTCGCAGCTTGATGCAGCAATTGAGTGGCGTGTGGGCCGAAATTGGCGCGGAACGCGTGCATCTGGTTACGCAGTCCTCGAACGATCTCAACATAACCTTTGTCGTCGACGAAGGCCGCGCCGAGCATTTGTTGCCCGCAGTGCACGAGGCCTTGCTGAAGGCGCGCGTGCTGCCTTTGGATGATAGCGAGGTGCTCGGGCCGGCTTGGAACGAGTTGGACGGCATATCTAGCACCGCGCATCCGCCCTGGTGGAGTGTTGCCGCAACCGAGTTAATCGAGATTGCGCAGCGGGGGCCGCGCTACGTCTATGCACGCGCCGAGATTGCGCTGCGTTTGCATGAACTCAAAGCCATGCAAGCCGTTGATGAGTGGTTTTACGCCTGCAAAGCGAATAACCACGTGGACGTTCTACGCCAGATTTTTGCTGCAGGCTTTGGCATCGAATGTGTATCAGCGGCTGAGCTTGCGCACGTGCGCGCTTCGGTGCCAGATATTGGCGCTGAACAGTTGCTATTCACGCCCAATTTTGCACCGCGCCATGAGTTTGAGAGCGCTTTCCAGCAGGGCGTACAGGTGACTTTGGACTCCAGCTACTTGTTGGAACACGCGCCAGATTTACTGCGTGGGAAAAGAATCCACTTGCGGCTCGATTTAGGATTTGGCGATGGCCATCACGCCAAGGTCAATACCGGCGGCGAACGCTCCAAATTTGGCTTGAGCCTAGCCGAGCTGCCGAAATTTAAGGCGCTCGCGAAAGCGCTGGATGTGAAGGTCGTCGGGCTACATTCGCACTTAGGCAGCGGCATTACCGACGGTGCGCATTGGCCGCAGGTATTTTCCGAATTGGCCTCGATTGCGGAGGGTTTCCCGGGCGTGCGTGTCGTCAATTTAGGCGGTGGTTTAGGCGTGCCGTCGCGCGCGCATGAGGCGCGCTTGGATTTGGCCGCGCTCGATGCGCGCCTGGCTGAGCTAAAGCTGATGTATCCGCAGCTGAAAATTCGTATGGAACCGGGGCGTTATCCAGTCGCCGAGGCGGGTGTGCTGCTGGCACGGGTGACGCAGGTGAAAAACAAGGGCAGGGGCACCTATATTGGCATTGACACGGGGATGAATAGCTTGATTCGCCCGGCGCTGTACGACGCTTACCACGAGATCGTCAATCTAAGCCGTTTGGGTCAGGATTTAAGTTTGAAAAACTGCACCATTGTTGGGCCAATTTGTGAGACTGGCGATGTGTTGGGCGCCTCGCGCGCGATGACCGAGTGCTTTGAGGGTGATGTAATTTTGATTGCCGAAGCGGGCGCTTACGGCGCGGTGATGGCAAGTTCTTACAATTGCCGCTTGCCCGCAACGGAGGTGATGTTATGAGTGCGCACGCATCGGAGCTATCAGCGATTGGGCGCGGCGTATTTCGTTTCGTTAACGCGCAATTCGTCGCGGACCCAGATTTTGCCGGCCGAACCGTGGCGCTGCACTATCAGATTTTGACAGACGATTTCGAGCGCAGCTTTGTCGAGA
The DNA here is from genome assembly GCA_031409855.1 of Rhodanobacteraceae bacterium. Classification (GTDB taxonomy): domain Bacteria; phylum Pseudomonadota; class Gammaproteobacteria; order Xanthomonadales; family SZUA-5; genus JANNYA01. The sequence continues at coordinate 47,359 of JANNYA010000199.1, forward strand.
CGGTGCAGTTCCCAGGCGCGCCCAATCCAGATGAATTTTCACCCGCTCGAAAAGCCGCGCTGGCGCGTGCGCTGCAAATTTTGCACGTGATCGCTGGTGTGAGTTATTTCAAGGCAACCAATGCGCCGACGCTAGAGTTTGCTAATCCTGGCAAGCTGGATGTTGCGCTCGCTGAGCTTGCCAATGCGGTTTATACGCAAGGTTTGGCGGAATTTTGCTACCAAAACCAAACGGAAGTTCGAGCGCGCTTTGCCCCTGATGCGCCGGAGCTGCCAAGCGCCGAATCGTTGAATTTGGAGGCGCGCGCGTTAGTGGCGATTGGCGGTGGCAAAGATTCCTTGGTCAGTATTGAGGCGCTAAAAAAAGGCCAGGTTCCCGCCTGCGCGGTATGGATAGGCAATTCGGAGCTGATTCAAAGCGTGGTCAAGGTTTCCGGCTTAGCCACGCTCAATATCAAGCGCAGCGTATCGCCCGTGCTTTTTGCGTTAAACAGCGAAGGTGCATTGAACGGCCACGTACCGGTGACCGCGATCAATTCGGCGATTTTGCTGGTGGCGGCGGTGCTTTATGGCTATCAACACATCGTTTTTAGCAATGAGGCCTCAGCCAATGCCGCCACCCTAGTGCATCAGGGTCTAGCGGTGAATCACCAGTGGAGTAAAAGCGCCGCTTTTGAGCACGCATTTGCACAGCTGGTGCATGATTCCGTCGCGGCAGATTTGCACTATTTCTCGCTGCTGCGGCCGTATCGCGAATTAGCGATCACCGCCAAATTCGCTAAATTTCAACAATACGACGCGGTGTTTTCTAGCTGCAATCGTAACTTCAAGATTTTGGCGGCAAAGCCCACGGCGCGCTGGTGCGGGCAGTGTCCAAAGTGCCACTTTGTGTTTTTGGCGTTGGCACCGTTTGTACCCAAGCCGCGCCTCCTGGCAATTTTCGGGCGCAATTTATTGGATGAGTTGGCACTCGCAGCTAATTTTGATGCCCTGATCGAATGGCAAGGGGCGCATAAGCCTTTTGAGTGTGTGGGCGAAGCGCAAGAGTCGACAGCTGCATTTGTGGCGCTTAGCGCACGCGCGGATTGGCAAGAAGATGCGTTAGTGCAGCGCTTTGCGTTGGAAATTAGGCCGCACTTACTCAACGACTTACCGAGCTTGAGCGAACTATGCCTGCCGGATGCTCAGGTAATTCTGCCAGAGGCGTTTGCACATTTGGTGGGGGCGCTTTGAATATTGAACCATTAAACCAGGGAACGTTTGAAGTTTTCTCGAAAAAAACCGTTCGCACTGAGCTTGTCGAAGTGCAGAGCCGAGACACCTCTAACGGAGTTACAGCCCCCTTCGTTAGACATTGTGCGGCTCTGCCCTTCGACAGGCTCAGGGCGAACGGTTCCAGTGATTTTGGGATTCGCAAAATTCTAATGGCTGTTGTCGTTTTGCTTGCGTTTGCCGCGAACAGTTTTGCTGCCGGGCCGTTAAAGCCCACAAAAACAAGCGTTTTGATTTTTGGCGACTCGCTCAGCGCCGCTTATGGCTTGCGCCCCGAACAGGGCTGGCCTGCGATTGCGGCTGCGGAGTTGGCAAAGCGAAACATTACGGTGATTAATGCCAGTGTCGGGGGTGAAACCAGCGCGGGCGGGCTCAGTCGTTTACCAGAAATATTGAAGCGGCGCCGGCCCAACGTGGTGGTGCTTGCACTGGGCGCAAATGATGGCTTGCGTGGCTTGGATCCAAGTGCGATGCAGCGAAATCTAGTGGCAATGACCAAACTGGCGCAAGCCAGCAAAGCGCGCGTACTGATTGTCGGCATCCGTTTGCCACCGAATTTTGGCCCGGAATATAACCAATTGTTTGAGCAGAGCTTTGTTGAGGTTTCGCTGAAGCAAAAAACCGCGTTACTAAAGTTTCTACTTGAACCGATTGCCGGGGATCGCAGCGCATTTCAAGCCGATCAGCTGCACCCCACTGCGGGCGCACAGCCTAAAATTTGGGCGCATGTGCGGGCGGCGCTGCTGCCTTTGATTAAGAATTAGCTTGTTTGCAGCGTGGTATCATATACAATACCAAACATGTCGAAGCCTGCTCTCATTTTAGATACCAATGTTCTAGTAGCAGGCTTGAAGTCGCGTCGCGGCGCATCATTCAAGCTTTTGTCCCTAATTGACAGTGGGTTGTTTACTTTGCATCTGTCAGTGCCTTTGGCCTTCGAGTACGAGGATGTACTAAATCGCTCGGATCTAGGTATCTCAGTTCCAGACAGTGAAGCGCTATTAGATTTTATTTGCAGTATCGCTATCCATCAGCCAATTTTTTATCTATGGCGACCGTATTTGAAAGATGCAAAAGACGATATGGTTTTAGAAGCGGCAGTGGCAGCACAGGCAAGCCATATTGTTACGTTTAATACCAAAGACTTTGCGGGAATCGGGCGTTTTGGTATCCAAGCGCTCTGGCCTGCGGATTTTTTAATTCAACTCGGAGTCTCGTGATAAGCGAGCAGTCAAATAAGGCGGATCAATGAGCACCATGAGCTTGCGCTTACCAGAGTCAATTCATCAGCGTCTAAAAGAGTGGGCGCAAAAAGACGACACATCGATTAATCAATTTATAACTACCGCAGTCGCAGAAAAATTGGCCGCGCTATCCACGCTGGATTACCTGGCATCAAGGGCACAACGGGCGAATAAAGAAAATTTTGACGCCATTTTGGCGCGCGTCCCTGATGTCGAAGTGCCACTAGAAGATGTTTGGCCAGCACTGCGACGGTAACATTTCTAGTTATTGCAATAGCTGCGAAGTTTGGGTTAGGAACCCGTGAAATATTATCTGAATCATTGTATCTAGCGCGCTTATCAGCGATCTTAGCGAATACGGTTTTTTCGAAGGGGCAAAATCATGAGCCAGTGGCATTACCTCAACGCACAGCGCCAAACCATGGGCCCCTACGAAAGCGCGCAAATTGCCGAGCTCCTCCAGCGTGGGCAAATTGATGGTGATACCCAAATTTGGTACCCAGGCTGGCCGAATTGGGCGCCGCTTTCTTTGGCGTGGCAATCGATTGGCTTGGCCAGCGCACCGCCGATGCGCGCAAATATGCCGTTGCCTAATTCACCAAGCGGAGCCCCTGGCGGCGCGGTGCTGGCGCCTGGGCAAAATCCATGGTCTTTGGGCGGCTTTGCCGGGCGCGTGACTGATTTCGTCGGCTTGGATCGCATCGAAGGCTTCAGCTTTAAGGATATGTCGTCCTCGGTATTTAAAAAGTATGGCGATGAAACCATCGAGGCGTATTTTTCGGTTGGCTTAAAGGAAACGACGCCGCCCTTGGAACAAGTCACCACCAAGTGGCCGAAGCCCTGGATGTTTGCGCGTATGTTGGCGCTTTCACTCATTTTGTATGTTGGGTTTTATGTGTCGGTCGAAGTCATGGGCGCGATAGTGGCTTTACCTGCGTTGATTATTACCGGCTCGTTTGCGGTGCCGCTGGCAACCTTGATTTTCTTTTTTGAGATGAATGCACCGCAAAACGTTTCACTGTATCAAGTGATGAAGCTGGTGACTTTGGGCGGTGTGCTGTCGATTTTATTTTCGTTGATTTTGTTTAGCACCACGCAATTGGATCAAATCATTGGCGCGCCCGCAGCGGGCTTGATCGAGGAAGCCGGAAAGTTGGCGGCGGTAATCGTATTGACGCGCAAGCTTGATCCGCAGCGCTACCCGTATGTCACCAATGGCCTGTTGTTTGGTGCCGCCGTGGGTACTGGGTTTGCCGCGTTCGAGTCGGCGGGCTATGCCATGAACGCGGTATTGGAAACCCAAAGCACGGCTTCGGCAAATTTCAGCATAATCTTGCGCGGTTTGCTCGCACCGTTTGGCCATATTGCCTGGACCGCGATCACTGCGGGTGCGCTGTGGTCGGTGAAAGGGCCGAATAAATTTAGCATTTCGATGCTGTTCCACAAGCGCGTGATGACCTTGGTTGCTTGTTCGATGGCGCTACATTTCACCTGGAATACCAATTTTACCGGGCCGTTTCTACTGAAATTTTGGGTGCTGGGCTTCATTGCCTGGGTGCTAGTTTTCGCGCTGCTGCAGCAGGGGCTAAAGCAAGTTCGCTCAGCGCGCACCGTGACCCACACGATGACGCGTGGGCTTTCGGTGGCAGAAGTGCAGGAAGCGCTAAGGGCTCGGGTGGGGCAGATTGGGCGGTAGCTCTCAGGAGACACGGAAAGCATGAGCAGTATTCTTCGAATTTCTGGTGAGTCATTGGACATAGATGCTCTGCTGTCCGTGTTTTCACTTCCATTTGACCGCATCTGGAGGAAGGGTGAGCCTCGTGTTCTCAAAGGCAAGCTCCATTCCAATTCAGGCGCCAACTTTCTGGCTAGTGACGCAGACCTTGATGAGTTTGATCGTCAGGTTTCGGATGCCACCGATTATTTGGAGCTACATTCGCCAATAATAGCGAAAATGGTTGAATTTCCAGGAGTGCAAAATGCCGTTCTTGATTTCGGATTTTCACTCTACGAAGGCAATGTTACTCAATTTTCATTTCTTCCACCAAAGCTAGTCCGGCTTTCGGCAAGCGCAGGTATTGGGCTGGAAATCTCCCATTACGCGTGCAACAAAGTCGATGAAGACATGTTGCCTAACGAATAAAGATAGCTCGCGCGCAGCCGCAGCAGCCTATCCGCCCCGCATTTGTTTCAACAATGCCTGTGTGGCCTTGGCAAAAGCTTCGGCCTCTAACGCTGATGCATTGGCTAAATCGTCTGCATAACTCAGGGCAATATAGCGTTGTGTCAGTTCGTCAAACGCATCAAACCATGGCTTTTGTGCAGCCGCGAGTTGCACGCGAACTAGAAAATCGCGCGGCCCTTCGGCGCTTTCGCGCTCGAAACCCAGTTGCGCAAGCCGCTTGAGCACGCGCAAATAGTGAATTTGCACAGGGTTTTCCGATCTGCGGTCGCGATACCACACGATCAGCGCCCAGAGGCCGCCTAGGCCTGCAAGTACACCCGCTAGCGTGCCGACCAGTTGTTCCCAACCGGCGTTAGCTACACCGAATGACTTAAACAAATCAGCCTGGCGCGCGGCGTTGAAATTTAGCACCGTGCGATTCCACCAGTCCGCTATTTGATCGCGGCGTTCGCGCAGTGCGCGCATGAAATCCGACTGATTTTCGCCGAACGCTTCGCGGGCAGCGGCGTCAACCCGTTCTGGCGGCACTTGTCCGGTCGGATCGATGCGTTGCCACACATTATCAATAAGCACTTCATTCCATGCGTGCGCGCGGGCTTTGGTGACTAAAAAATAACCGGCATTATCGCGATATTCGCCGCCGGCAAAGCCGGTTGTCACCCGCGTCGGCACGCCCGCTGCGCGCATCAAAGTGGCGAAACTGCTGGAAAAATGTTGGCAAAAGCCCGCGCGGGTATCAAACAAAAATTCATCGGTGGTATGAATTCCTAAAAACTCGGGCGGCGCAAGCGTGTAGCGAAACGGTTGCTCGCGATACATCGCTAATGCTGCAGCGACAATGGCCGCCGGGTCTTTTTGATACTGCTGCGCAAACTGCTGGCCGAGTGCAATGGTGCGCGGGTTGCGATCGGGTGGTAGGCGCAGCGCCCAAAGGCGCTCTTGTGGCACGTATCGCCCCGGCGGCACCGTTGAGCTTAAGGCTGAGCTGGCCCGATAGCGCAAAAGGTCGCTAATTGGCGTGGTGCGAAAAAAGCGCTGCTCTGAGTTATAAAACACCGAGCTTTCGCCGACTGAAATTGCTTGATCTGCCACGAACAGCATGCGCTGATCCGTGGGTTCCAGAATTACCTCGTAGTTCAAATCTTGCGGCGACGCGGCGCTCGGGCGCATCAGATGGCTGCGTATTTCGCCGGTGCTCCAGGTGCCGTCCCCACCCAGATCCCACAGCACCGGGCCGCGAAAATACAGGCTGTTTCGATCCGGGCGAACGCCGTTGTCGAAACGAATGCGCATCAAGGGGCTGTCATCAATCAATAGCTCCGCCATGCTGCCCGGCGTCATCGTGTTCGACAAACCACTGCGGCCATTGTCGCTCTCGGTAGTGCCCCACAAAGGCGTCGATAAGCGTGGAAATAGCAGCCATAGCGCCAAGGTCACCGGGATCGCTAAGCTCAACAACGTCAGCACTTCTTTCGTGCCCAAGCGCCCGAATGGCGATCCGCTTGGACCGCCGACGGCGGGGCGTGAAAGCACTTCTAATGCGCCAAAGCAAAAAATCGTGGCTATGGCACTCAGAATCAAGGCCATGAAGCTTTGCGACATTAAAAAACTGGCTACCAATAAGAAAAACGAGGTGCACACCATCAGTCGCGCATCCCGCGTGCTGGCGCTTTCGGTGGACTTCAGTGCCAGCATCAGCAGCAATAGTGCGCCGCCCGGGCCACGCCCATAAAAACTGCCATAGTTGGTAACGACCAAGCTAACAAAGGCGGCAATGAGCACGACGCGCAACCACATCGGCCACGCTTGCGGATGACGTCGTGCGGTGCTGGCACGAATGCCCAAAATCACGACCAAACAGAGACTGATCGACCACTCTAGCCACAGCAGCGCCGGTAAGCTAGCCGCAGCAAGCGCCATCACCGAGTATTGAAACTGCATCGGTGACAGCAGGGGTTTGCCGGGCTTGTTGCTTGGCGTGTTGCTTGGCACCTTACTCATGGCGTTAATGCCAGTTGTTTTAAGCAGCTAAGCAAGTGTGCGGCACCCTGGCCAGAAGCTGATGCTTGATTCGGTAGGCGCAGCTCAAAATTTGCCTGCTCGGCGGCGGCGCGCACGCACCAGGCGGCAAGCCGACTGAGCTTGGCTTCGTGCGCCAAGCCCTGAATGTGCTGGTAGTCCAAAACCAATTCGGACGAAGTCGGCGTTTCCAGCTCACGCGTGCGCAGCTCGCCCGCACGCGCAGAAGCGCGCCAAGCAATTTGGCGCGGCGCATCGCCCGGGCGATAAGCGCGTAAATTGCGCAAATCTTCATCGCCCGCATGACTCGCTCGCCCCAGCCCATGCGATGAATCAACCGGTAAATTCGGTGGTTTGGCTTCGAGCATGGGATAGATCAACGCCTGGGTTTCAGGCCAAACATGCGCCCAAACGGTAAAAAGGCCGAACGGCCACTGCGTAGAAATCGTCAATGGTGGTAATTCCTGCCAGCCGCGTTTCACAGCGGGCAAGGCGAACTGGATGGCGCTGGCACCCGGCAGCTCGAACTCAACGCGCGTGCCAAATTCAAATTCACCATTGAGGCAGGTGCGTGCCCGGGCGTCGTGCGGATTGATCCCGACCTCGACCGCTAAGTCGCCACCCGCAAATGCTGGCTGCGCTAACACATGGCTAAACTCTAAGCGGATCAAGTTTCGATGCGCAACGTGCACTGATAAAAACGCCAGCGCACAAAACAAAAACGCAAATCCTAGCGCTAAATTGTTGTTGTAGTTCAGCGCGCCCAGTGTGCAAACAAACAGCACCAGGGCGGTAAAGCAGCCAAAGCCAGTCGGCAACACATAAAGTCTTTTCTGATTTAGCAAAATCGGTAAGCTGCGGCCGGCGCGCTTGCCCAGTATTCTCGAAAAGCGACTATTTAGGCGCGCTTTTATGCGCTGCAGCCAGCCAATCAAGCCTATAAATTCGAGCAATTGGCGAATCAAATCGCCGCCGTCTTCTTCAAAATCTGAGTTGCTACCGCACGTGCGTTCAAGCCCGCATCACGTACCGTCAAGCGGTGCGCGGCGACTGCGACAAAGACATGTTGCACATCTTCTGGCAGCACGAAGCCACGGCCGTTCAAAAATGCGATGGCGCGCGCGCAATTCAGCAGCGCCAAACCTGCGCGCGGACTTAAGCCAAAGCGCAGCTCGGGCGCGGTTCGCGTTGCCGCAATCAGGCGTTGCAGATAGTCCAGCAAGTTCGCAGATGCCTGTATGTGCTTCAAATTTTGCTGCAGCGTCAGTAATTCCGCTTTAGTAACACACGGCTGCAAGGCTTGCACCATTGCGCGCCGGTCGGTGCCGGAAAGCAACATGCGCTCGTGCGCGGGGTCAGGGTAGCCGATCGACAGCGTCAGCATAAAACGATCCAGCTGGGATTCCGGCAGCACAAAGGTACCGGCCTGCTCGGTTGGGTTTTGCGTTGCGATTACGAAAAATGGCTGATTCAGCGGCCGCGTCGTGCCATCCACCGTGATTTGCGATTCCGCCATCGCTTCGAGCAGCGCCGACTGCGTTTTTGGCGACCCGCGATTCAACTCGTCAGCTAGTAATAGCTCAGTAAATAATGGGCCGGGAATGAACTCGAAACGTTCTAAATCGCGCCGGTAAATTGAAACGCCGGTCAAATCGGCGGGTAATAGGTCACTGGTGAACTGCACGCGCTGAAATTTCAGCGCAAACGACTGCGCCAGCGCGTGTGCCAGCGTGGTTTTCCCCACGCCGGGCAAGTCTTCCAATAAAACATGACCGTTCGCTAACAGCGCCGCTAACACGAGGCGCACAACCTCGGGTTTGCCGACAATGACTTGGTTGATTTGCGCTTCCGCGCTAAGCAAAGCCGCGCGCGCGGAGTGGGTGGCCGTGGAAGAATTCTGCGAGGCATCCATAAGCGTAGGGCGATTGAGTGAAGAGTGTTGAGCATACGTGAGCAAGGGGTGATCAGGATGCGAATTCGTGTACAGCGTGGCGATGGCGCGCATTACAATGAATAGCGCCCACAAAAAACCCCGCAGCAGCGGGGTTTTTTTGCGGTGAAAAAACTCTCTCTAGCTAGCGCGAGCAGTACGCAAAACCCGATCAGGAACGCTGGCAGCATCTTTCAAGCTACCAAGCAAAGCCATCACTTGTTTTTCCAAGGGCGCAAAATCGCCGCGTAAGCCACGAATTTCGTGATACACCACCGCCAGCCAAAGGGAAACGCCACGCACCTTCATCTGTACGTTTTCATCTTTCAAGCGCTTAAACGCGATTTCGGTGCCATTGCCCCAGGGCGCATAGCGATCTACATTTTCGCTGCCATATAAATGCGGTATCGATGCCAGCGCTGCGTTGTTCAATTCACGCATTACTAGGCCCAAAAGCTCGCGCCGCTGTAAGGACGTGAACTCGTCGACGACTTTGTTGACTTCTTTGAACTGGCGTTTGAGCGCGAAACAGCGCCCCATGGTCAGCGCGCGGATTACAAATTTCATCATCGAACTCCGGGATTTGGTAGGGGTTAAAACAGCGGTCTGCGAAAAAGTGGCTGCGTCTAAATTGGGCGGCACGGATGCGTTGTTGTTAGTCATTGCTTGCGTAAACATTTTGAACCTCACAGACCCCTGCTTGGTAGGGCTATGTTGAAGTATTCGCAAACGTTGGGGATTGACTTACGTCACATTTTGACACACCGCGTCAAATGAGGCGCAATAACAACAGAAACAGCGCAACAGTACAAGTATTTTCACGCGTGCTTGACACCTGCCTTTCAGTTGAGTCAAAACTATTCGCGCTTAAAGCCTTAGTATCGCCAGAAGTTGGCCGCAATCGCGCCGAATTTGCCCTAAATAACGTTTATTTAACGCTTGTAATGATCATGCTTAAAAACGGCTGCGCAGTCTGGAGCGCATTTGAAATCACCGAACACCGATCAACCTAGGATTTTTATGCCGCGTCACTCGCTTTTTGGACTTTCGCCTACCTCGCTTTTGCCTGCCTTGCTTTTATCGGTCGGTCTGCTCAGTTTTGGCCTTTCTGGTTGCTCCAAAGAGGGCGTTAATTCCGCGCCCGCTGCTATTGAGGCGAAAGCCGCAACGGCACAAGTACAGTCGGGTTTTTATGTGGCATTGATTAACTCGGCGGTCGTCGACGCTGAGCCTGCTATTGAGCTTTCCACCAGCGAGCCGCTGGCCAGCGAGCAAGATTTCAACAAGGTGATCACAGTGACCGATGCTGCGGGCAAAGCGGTCGATGGCGGTTGGAGCTTGGACTACAACGACAACCGTGTAGTGCGCTTTAGCCCCGTTAAATCGGGCGAGGATTACAAAATTGTGGTCAGCAAAGAGCTGCTGAGCAAATCCGGCGCCCAGTTTGCGAATGATTATGTCGAAACGCTTAAAGGCGTCGAGCAACCGCCCACGATCGGCTTTTCTGGCCAGGGCAGTGTCTTGCCTGCGCGCGCGACTGAGGGTTTGCCGATACGCACCGTTAACGTTAGCGAAGTAGACGTGCAGTTTTTACGCGTTAAGGACGCAAATATCTCGGAGGCTATACGTGACCGCGCCTTTCGCGGTGCCCAAGGCGGCTGGCAGCTGAATTATTTGAAGAAAATTACCGAGAACGTTTACGGCAACCGCTTTCAGATCACTGACACGCACCGCAATAAGCAAATTCTGAGCTTTCTGCCGATCCAAACCATCGCTGAGTTAAAGCGCCCAGGGCTGTATTACGCGATCATGCGCCGACCAAGTGACTTTGATGAGCAGTTTGAAGTCACGCATTACGTCGTCAGCGATGTCGGCGTACACCTGCGCCGCTACCAAAACCGCGCCTTGGTTTTAGCGCGCAGTTTGTCCAGCGGTGCCGCGCTTAGTGACGTGCAGATAACGTTGTTGAATAGCTATGGTCAACCCATTTTGGCGGGCAAAACCAACGCTGATGGACAGGCCAGTTTTGAGCAAGCGCCGAATAATGAAATGGTGCTGTTGGCGCAGGCAGGCGATGACTTGAGCGTGCTGCCGTTTAATCAACCGGCGCTGGACTTATCCGAGTTTGAAATCACCGGCGGCACTGCGGATGCCAACACCATCCATATTTGGAGCGGCCGAGATTTATATCGCCCAGGTGAGGAACTGAAATTTTCGGCGCTGCTGCGTGACTTTGACGGCAAGCCAGTCGCGGCTCAGCCAGTGTTTGCAAATTTGCGCCAGCCGGATGGCAAGCTTTACGCCGCCAGCGAATTGAAGGTCAGTGAACTCGGCTATTTAGAATTCAAACGTGCGATGCCGAGCGATGTGCCGACCGGGCGCTGGAAGCTAGAAATGGGCACGGACCCTGAAGGCAAGGGCCGCCTTCATACCTTTAATTTCCGCATTGAAGAATTTTTGCCAGAACGCCTCAAGCTTGAGCTGGCAAGTAGGCAAGCGCGGCTTGCACCCGCAGAAGCCTTGAACCTTGATGTGACCGGTGCCTATTTGTACGGCGCGCCAGCAGGTGGTAATCGCTTCACCGCGAAATACGTTTTAAGCGCAGATGCCGCTGCCGTGCCGAGCTTGAAAGGCTATATTTTCGGCGATCAAATCAATAAGCCCAAATCTGAGCAAGTCGATGCGATTGACGAAACTTTAGGTGCGGATGGCAAGTTGAGCAGTGCGATTGCGATTCCCGGCGATCAAATCAACGGCCCAATCAGTGTCGCGGTCATTGGTGAGCTATTTGAAACGGGTGGCCGCGCAGTGACGCGTGTGCTTAAGCGTAGTGTCTGGCCCGCCGAGCAATTGGTCGGCGTGCGGCCACTGTTTACTGATAACGATGCCGGCGGAAATTCGCGCGCGGCGTTTGAAGTCATGCGCGTTGCTGCTGATGGCACGCCAACAGCAGCAAAGGTGCAGGTAAAGTTGGTGCGGGAGCGTCGTGATTACCGCTGGAGCTATAAATCCGGCCTAGGCTGGGTGAGTGATTACACCGAATCCTTAAGCGACGGGGAATCACAAGCTTTGGCACTGGACGGCAAAATCGCGGGCCGAGTCGAATTCCCGGTGGAATGGGGCAACTATCGCTTAGAAATTACCGATCCAGAAACCAAATTGGTCACGCGCTATCCCTTTTATGCAGGCTGGAGCTGGGGTAGTGACAATACTGGGCCAGATTCACGCCCGGACAAGGTCAAACTGGCTTTGGATAAGTCCGCCTATAAAGTCGGCGACACACTTAAACTTACGATCACTCCGCCCGAGGAAGGCGTCGGTTTGCTGCTGGTGGAATCTGACAAGTTGCTGCAAACGCAAGAATTTAGCGCCGGTAAAACCACGACATTGGAGCTGAAAATAGCGCCCGAGTGGGATCGCCACGATGTTTATATTTCGGCGATGGTGTTCAAGCCGGGCGATAACTCAAACCACATTACGCCTAAGCGTGCGATTGGCATGATCCACTTGCCGATGGATCGCGCCGCACGTCAGCTCAAAGTTGTGCTGAGTGCACCGGCAAAAATGCTGCCATCACAAGCCCTAAGCGCGCAGGTGTCGGTGCCGGAACTGAAATCGCAAACCGCTTACGTCACGGTGCACGCGGTCGATCAGGGCATCACCAATATCACCAATTTCACCGTGCCCGACCCGTTCAAGCACTTCTTTGCGCAACGCGCGTTTGCGATTGATTTGTTTGACGTGTATGGCCGAATTATTGAGTCCTTACCCGGCACGTTGGCGAAATTGCGCTTTGGTGGTGATGGCATGCTCGGCGCATTGCCGCAGGCGAATCGCAGCACTGCAAAGGTGCTGACGGTCGACTTATTTAGCGGCGCCGTCGCACTGGATGCGAAAGGAAATGCTACCGTGCCGCTGAGTGTGCCGGATTTTAATGGCAGCCTGAAAGTGTCGGCCGTGGTGTTTTCAGATCAGCGATACGGCTTCGCGCAGAGCGAAACCATTGTGCGTGCGCCGGTCGTCGTTGAAGTCAGCATGCCGCGTGTTTTTGCCCCGGGCGACAGCGGCAAGCTGACCGTCGACGTGCAAAATTTCACCGATAAGCCGGGCGAATTTACCCTGCAGCTAAAGTCGGGCGATGGCCTTAAATTCTCCAGTAATCAGGCCAACATATCGTTAGCGGATCAAGAAAAGAAAACTTTGAGCTTTGATGTGGCCGCCACCGCCGCGATTGGTATCGCCAAGTATTCGGTGGGCGTCAGTGGAAACGGTGCTAAGTTTGAGCGCAAGTTTGAATCAGTAGTTCGCCCGGCATGGAATGAAACACGGCGCGTGCGTTTTGAGACGCTGAGCGCACCAGGCTCAGTAGACCTAAACGTCGGCACCAGCGATTTTTACCCAGGCACCGTGCGCTCACGATTTAGTTTGAGCGGGCGTGCGCCGATCCCAGTGGCGGATGCTGCGAAAGGCTTGTTCGAATATCCTTATGGCTGCATCGAGCAAACCACCAGCAAGTTGATGCCGTATCTAACGCTTGATGACGCCGCATTGGCAAAACTGGGCTTGCCGCAATCCAGCGTTAAAAGCCGCGCCGAAAACATCAGTTTTGGTCTTGGGCGAATTGCCTCCATGCAGGCCGAATCCGGGCACTTTAACTATTGGCCGGAAGGCGATTATGCCGAGCCCACTTTAACGCCCTTTATTGCCGACGTGCTGGTTGACGCGCAAATGCAGGGCTATGCCATGCCGCCGCAAGTATTGCAAAAGGCGTTGGAGCGCTTGAAAGAAAGCCTGCTGTCGGGTGGCGAGTTGAATTATGACCGCGTCTACAACGATAACTCCGAGCATTTGCGCCTGAGCTACAACGCCTATGCCGGCTATGTGCTGGCGCGCGTCAATCAAGCGCCGTTGGGCAGTTTGCGGTCAATTTTTGATGCTGGGGCCACAAAGGCGCTATCGCCGTTGCCACTAGTACGTTTGGCGATTGCGTTAAAAACAGCGGGCGATAATAAGCGTGCTGAGGAAGCACTCAAACTCGCGTTTGGCGAAAAATGGGCGATGCAGCAAGATCGTTGGCTAGGTGATTACGGTAGTGTATTGCGTGACCAAGCTTTGTCATTAGCCTTGGTTATTGAAACCAAAATGTCGCCACCAGATTTGGATGCGCGGCTGTTGGAAGTGACCTATTTGGTGCGTGAAAATCCGTATATGTCCACGCAAGATCGCGTCGGTTTGGTGCGATTAGCCAAAGCGCTGAGCGCAAGTAAAGGCCAGCTTGAAGGCGCGCTGGTCTTGAACGGCAGCCCGCAACCGTTTAGCACCAGCGGTATTTTTGCGGCGGATTTATCCTACGCGGAGTTAAATTCCGGTGCCAAGATTGAGACGAAATCCGACGGCCCGCTGTATTTAATGCAGCAAACCGCCGGCATCACCCGCATCGCACCGCAGCCTAGCTCCGATGTGCTGCAAGTGGCGCGCAAGTACTTCAATATGGACGGTACGACGTTCGACGGCGACAGCATTCGCGAAGGCGAGCGCCTAATTGTCGGCTTGACCATTCAATCGAAGATTTGGGCCAACGATTTGCTGCTGGTGGATTTGTTGCCGGGTGGCTTTGAAGCAGAAAACCTCAATCTCTTGCCGGCCGAACAGCTCAGCGGTTTGAAAGCCGGTGAGCTTAGCGTCAGTGATATCCGAGCCCAAGTCAGCGTACGCTTTGAGGAATTCCGCGATGATCGCTACGTACTTGCGATGCCGATTAGTGAAGGCGAAACGCGCTATTTTTATGTCGTGCGTGCGGTCTCACCGGGTACGTTCGTGGTGCCTCCGACGCAGCTTGAAGATATGTATCGGCCGACAATGAGCACCGTTGGGGTTTCGATTCCGGCGCGGGTGACGGTGTTAGAGGGGAATTAGCTCTACTCTATTCGTCATTCCCGCATGCTTTTAGCGGGAATCCAGTTTGTTCAAAGCTTTATAGTCACTGGATCCCCGATAAAAACACTCGGGGATGACGAGTTGCTGGGTGGGTGGTAGGTGATGACTCAATCCGTTTTCAAAATAACGTTTTCCAAACTGGCGTCAATCGCTGTCGCCCTCGTCGCGCTTGTGCTTGCCCTTGATTATTTCTACCCGCCACCGCTGGAAAAATTTCTAGCGCAACGCTCCGCACAGCTGATTTTGGCGGCTGACGGCGCACCATTGCGGGCTTTTCCCGATGCGCGGGGTGTCTGGCGCTACCCAGTTAGCGCCAAGGATGTCGCCCCCGCCTATTTGCACGTCTTGTTGAACTATGAAGACCGCTGGTTTTATCGCCATCCTGGCGTCAACCCGCTGGCGCTGGTGCGCGCGGTGGCACAAGCGGCGTTTTATCGGCGGCCAGTTTCCGGCGGTTCGACCATCACCATGCAGGTGGCGCGCATTATTGAAGGGATTCCGCACAGCACCGTCGGCAAACTGCACCAAATCGTGCGCGCCCTGCAGTTGGAGCGGCGTTTGAGCAAGGCGCAGATACTAGATTTGTATTTACGATTTGCGCCCTATGGCGGCACGATTGAGGGCGTCGAAACCGCATCGCGGGCTTATTTAGGCAAATCCAGCCACGATTTGAGCGACGCAGAATCCGCACTTTTGGTAGTTTTACCGCAGCGCCCGAGCGCACTGCGCCCGGATCGCAGCAGCGCGGCCGCGCAGCGCGCGCGTGACAAGGTGTTGCTGCGTATGCAGGGTTTAGGCGTGTGGACTGCCGCGCGCGTAGCGGATGCCCAGCTTGAACAGGTTTTTGCAAAGCGCTTGCGTGTGCCAATGTTGGCGCCGCTATTTGCGCAGCGGCTGCATGCAGAGAACCCGGACGCGGATCAAATCCAAACCGGCATTGATACGCGCTGGCAGCAAATGGCGGAAGCGCGCGTGGTAAACCATATCAAGCGCTTTGCGCCCGCAACCTCGGCAGCGGTGTTGATTGTGGACAATGAAACGATGCTGGCGCGTGCTTATGTGGGCTCGGCGCTATTTGGCGAGGCGAAAAGTTACGGCCACATCGACATGGTGCAAGCCAGTCGTTCGCCCGGATCCACGCTGAAACCCACACTCTATGCCCTGGCACTCGACGCTGGGCTGATCCATTCGGAAAGCCTATTGCTAGATGCGCCTCAAGAGTTTGCAGGCTATCGCCCGGCGAATTTTTCCGAAAGCTTCAACGGCCCGGTATCGGCCGCGTCCGCCCTGCGTTTGAGCCTGAATATTCCCGCCGTGGATTTGCTTGATCGCATTGGTCCCGGTAAGTTTTATTCAGCGCTTGAACACGCCGGATTAAAACTTCAGCTGCCTGAAGGTGCCGAACCGAATTTAAGTTTGATCCTGGGCGGGGCGGGGGTACGCTTGGAAGATCTAGTAGGAATGCACGCAGCGTTAGCGCGCGGTGGGTTCGCCGCCCGAGTACGTTGGACAGCGGGCGATGCCAGCTCGAACCGCCGTCTGATGAGTCCCGGTGCCGCATGGATCACCTACCAAATGCTAAGCGATGGCGGGCGCTTAGGCGCTGGCGACAGCGTCATGTTTGATCGTGGCAATCGCCGACGCATTGCTTTCAAAACTGGCACTAGCTTTGGCTTTCGCGATGCCTGGGCGCTCGGCACCACGCCCAAAGTCACGATCGGCGTTTGGATTGGCAGGCCCGATGGCACGCCGAACCCGGGTAGCTTTGGTGCGGTCAGCGCCTTGCCACTGTTGTTTGAGCTATTTGACGGCATTTCGCAGGCTAGTTTAGGCACCGAAGCCGGGCCACCGGCCAGCGTGAGTAAAGCCGACATTTGCTGGCCACTAGGTTTGCGCTTTGATGCTGCGCTGCCGGAGCTGTGTCATAAAAAAATGCAGGCGTATGTATTGGACGAAACCTCGCCCGCGACTTTGCCCGAGCGCAGCGCGAAACTTTGGCAGGCGGGCGTCACCGAATATTTCGCCGATCCGAATACCGGCCTGCGGCGCAATGCCAGCTGTTTGGATGCAACAGTGCAGGTCAAACAAATAGCACGCTGGCCAGCGCTGGCTTATCCCTGGTTAAGTAGCCGAATGCGCACGCTCGCGAGCCTGCCAGGCTTAAGTAAAGGTTGCACACCTGATGCGATGCGCCCCGAAGCGCTGGTCATCGAAGGTGTGCTGGACGGCGCGATCCTAAAGCCGCCCAGCAATCGTGATACGAACGCGGCCACCCGCGCCGTGCCGGTTGGCGTGCGCGCAATCGGCAGCGATTCGGTGATTAGCTGGCTGCTGGATGGCGCGCTGTTGGCCCGTATGCAAGGCGGTGAAAGTTTGAAAATGGATCTGCCGAGCGTCGGGAAACATCGCTTGGTGGCGCTGGATAGCGAGGGCCGCTATGCAGCGATTGAATTTTCGGTGATTTTGTAGGGTTCACCGGCGCGCCAACGCGCTGAATGGTTTCGGTGCAAACCGTTGGCGTTGCATTTCTGAACAACTTTCATAGGGTGCGTTTCGCGGTGAAACAGCATCACCTACTGATCGCAAAGCTGATCAATCGGATGACTGCAAATCTCTTCGCAACCCATCAATAAATCCTAAATCCAATGGCAAGCCCTCCAGCGCGTGCAACGGCACAATGCCAGTAGCGCGCGCAATCTCGGGTGCATCAAACTCGTTGTGCGACTAGTTTAGCCTGGGTCGCTATTACCTGCAGCTTTTCGCCGCTTGCTATGCTCGCCCCCTAAATCACCCAATCCGAGCACAACATGGCCCAAACCGGAAGAAACGAGCGCTGCCCGTGCGGCAGTGGCAAAAAATTTAAGCACTGCTGCTTGCTTGAGCAAATCAAGCCCACTCAGGAGTCCGTGACATCGCGCCGACTTGCGCGTTTGGCGGATTGGGTTGCGGCGAAATTTCGCAGTCAAATTCCAGCGCAAGCGGATGAGTTCTTCTTTGAATTCGATGCCGACGAGCGCGAAATCCTCAATTCAGGCACGCACGCGGGCGCAAATGGCGTGGCCACGCTGGTCACCGACTTTATTTGTGTGGACGGCCTATTTGAGCTGCGCGGCGAGATGCAGACCGGTTTAGATTGGTTTTTAGAACTCGGCGGGCCGTTTTCGCTTGAGGATCGGGAATTTTATCAAGCGCTCAGTCTTTCCGGGCTGCGCGCCTATCAGGTGCTATCGGTTGAGCCCGGCGTGGGCATGGACCTACTCGACTTGTTTGCGCCAGAAATGGAAAGTGGCTTTATTCATGAAAAATTGGGTTCAACGCAAATCGCGGTCGGTGATGTCATTGGTGGGCGCTTGATCGCTAGTGACGGTGTCATGCAAATTGCCGCGATGGTGCCGTTTCAAGCAAGCGATGCCGATACACTGCTGGAAAATTACATCGAAGATTTGGCGTTTGCGCGCGCCCAAGCCGGGTTTTCGGACGACGACGCTGACGACGACGACGAAGCCGAAAACGCTGACGAGATGGAAAATATCGCGGCGTTTGACGCCGCAATTGACCGCTACGCTTTGACGCATACGCCTGACAGCGAGGTGCCAGCAGATTCTGTAAGTGCGGTTAGGATCTATGGTGACGAGGATCAGATTGTTGCGCAATTAGCCGAGGATTCTGAAGATCGAGCTGACGAAGATCAAGGCGATGACGATGACGATGACGTCGAGTTCGACGAGGACAGCATGCGTAATATTGCCGAAGAAATGATGTTAGAAGATATCGTCGCAGCGAAGGTTGTCGCTACATTTTGGCTGGAGTCGGTGTTGAATAGCCTCGTGCAAGATTGAAATTTAAGCGAACTCGCCGGGCGCAAGCAAACGCGACGGAATCTCGACCACCGAAGCAAAACCACCACCCGGTGTACGGAAGTTCGTGGTTTGCCCCTGATACAAGCGCGCGGCGTACAGCAAAACCTCGCTAGCATAGCTATAGGCACGCAGGTCGCTTTTTAGCTGCACCTCCGTGCCATCGACATTTTGTACCCGCAGGCTGGGGGCAACGATGCGTTGCGCGACGTAATGGCCGCGCAAGATTTCCTCGAATACCCGCCGCGTTAGCTTATCCCCGCGATAGGTAGCCTTGCCGCCAAAGCCGTCTGCAGGCTTGAAAAACCATTCGCGGCGGCTTTGCCAGAGTGCGTCAGCTTTGGCGGTTGTGACTAATTGCGTAGGCGGCACGCGCGCTATGCATCGCGCAATATCTTCAGCATTTGCGCCTATTGATTGCAAAAATGCGGTATCACTTAGACGTATCAACAGGCGTTTGTCGGCAAATAGGGCGTGCGCTTGCGGATGCGGCGTGATCACTGCCAAATCCTCTAGCCAGGCCGTGCGTAAGTTCGCGCTCGCAGTGGTGTTAAACGCGAAATCAGTGCTGCGGTTATAAACTAGATCGACCACGACGCCATCCAATTGCAGCGAATTTTCGACAATGCTCAACGCGCGCGGGTCACAAATGCTGGCGCGGATGCCGGCGCGTTCAAACAGGCGTTGAAACAAAAGGAATTCAGGCAGCAAATACTGTTGCGTCGGTGACTCGTCGACGATAGCGATGTGGCGCAACGGCGCATCACCCTTGACGGCGCGCCATTCGCGATTAAACATGGCCAACAGTTTGGCGGCGTCGTCCGCTTGCGTTTGTACTGCATCAGCAACACCGCAGCACGCCCGCTGCGCGCGCTAGCGTCATATTAAGCAATGCGCCGCCGGCATTGGTGTTGATTTCAATCAGCTGCGGCCCGCGCGCGCTTAAATGAAAATCGTAGCCCATCAAAACCCCCTGCGCAGCACTGGCGTGTTGGGCGATTTCGGGCGCGTCGCTCAGCGCCGCCAAGCGCCAGCCGGGCAGGGCGGTGATGCGTTGATGTGCGGCAATGAATTGCTTAATCAGATCGAGATCAGCCGTGCTAACGAACACGGTGGTGTTTGAAAATAAAGTTTCTGGGCACTCTGCAACCGCAGGCGCAAAGGCTTCAAATTCACGCGCCAACTCATTTTTGAGTTTTGCGCGATCAAGCGTGATACAGGCGCAGTGTTCATTTAGGGCTTGCGCCAAGGTGGCTCGGGTGGCTTGGGTGGACAGGCTCGCTAAGTCAGGCAATGTGTTGCTGGATTGAACCGAAGTTATTGGCACGGCGTTTGCTCCTGAGATGTGCAATCCGACTTTGCATGAATACACATTTCCGTGTCACCCCAAGATCAACCCGGACACTAGCGATTTCCGTGCTGGCATTGCACCATCAGGCTATCCATTCGATGCAGGGTACTAGCCAGATGACTCAAGCCGCCCAATCAAATATTTCAAGTGCGCTGGCACTATTGCTAGCCTCTGCGCTTAGCCTTGGCCAAATCGAGTTGGCATGTGCGGCCACAGCAGTGCCGGATCGCGTGAAAATTGGCAATGAAACTAAAAATACCAGCGGTGTTTTGGTCGGCTTACAAAGTGGTGATGTGGCTTGCTATTTGACGCTTAAAGATCAAAAGGGCCAAGAATTCACTGAGCTTGCGATTTTTGAAATCTGCGAAATGACCCAGTTGGTGGGCAAACGCTTGCGCTTGAGCTATCGCATCGAAAGCGTCCTCGCCGATTCCTGTCAGGGCGACCCAGAGTGCAAAGACACGCAGAAAGTGGCATTAGTCAATTCGATCAAAGTGCTTAAACCGGGAAAATAACCCTGTAAGCGCGCTATTGTGGAAACTGCCAAGTCCGGGATCTCAAGCAACTTGATGCGCTCAAACCCACACCCTTCCCACGGTGTGAAATTCAGGCGCGCAGTTTGCTCGA
This sequence comes from Rhodanobacteraceae bacterium, assembly GCA_031409855.1. Lineage (GTDB taxonomy): Bacteria > Pseudomonadota > Gammaproteobacteria > Xanthomonadales > SZUA-5 > JANNYA01. The sequence continues at coordinate 67,780 of JANNYA010000199.1, forward strand.
ACTGCGTTCTGGTAGGGGCAAGGTCAACTTATATTCGGCCAGTGTTTGCGCCAAGCCATCGCGCCAATCGGGCAGGCGAATATCAAATTCGCGGGCAATTTTAGAGTTGCTCAACAATGAATACCGTGGTCGTGGCGCTTTTGCCGCAAACACTTTGCTCGAAACTGGCGTGGTTTTGGGTGCTTCAGGCAACAAGCCAAGCACGAATGCTTGATGAAAAATTTCGTTGGCGAACTCAAACCAGTTGGTATGGCCGCCTGCAGTCAAGTGATAAGTTCCGGTGCGCGATTGGCCGGGCAAGGTCAGGTCTTGCAGCCAGCGCGAAATCATCGATGCAACCGCACCGGCGATCCAGCGAACCGGCGTTGGCGCGCCAATTTGATCGTTGACGATATTGATTGGCATTGGCTCGTCGCCATTCGCACGCGCCTCAAGTTGTGCACCACCCAAGCGCAGCATGGTGCGCATAAAGTTGTTGCCGCGTGCGGCATACAGCCATTGGGTACGAAGAATCCAATGTGCGCACTCACTATCAATAATTGCCAGGTCACCGCGCAATTTGCTACTGCCGTAAACCGATTGCGGCGCAGTCGGATCGCGCTCGGTCCAGGGGATTTGATTTTCCCCGGAATAGACGTAATCGGTGGAAAAATGCACCAGCATCGCGCTGAGTTCGCGGGCTTTGCGGCCTAGCATTGCGACGGCATTGGTATTGATCGCTTGTGCGCGCACAGGCTCCGATTGCGCCTGATCCACTGCGGTGTAGGCGGCGGCGTTGACGATCACATGCGGGCGAATTTGCTCAAGCAGGGTCGAGGCGGCATCTGCATCATTTAAATCCAAGTGCAAACAGGGATAACCCGCCGGGCATTTGCTGTTGCGCGTAGTGATGCTGACATCACCAAAAATCGACAGCGCACGCTGCAACTCGAAGCCGAGTTGGCCATTTCCCCCGATCACGAGAATTTTCATCAGTTTCGACCTTTCTTCGCTTTACCGATCTCCGCTATTTTCATCATTCGGGAGTAAATCCTGTAGGTATGCTAATTTCGGCGCCATTTTGTCTTTGTTCGACAGAATCGCATTCTGCGCGTCAGGCCATTCCACCGCGATTTGCGGATCGGCGTGGTGGATCGCACGGTCGAATTCTGCCTGATATGGGCGTGTGCACAAGTAACAGAACGTTGCAAATTTGCTAACAACTTGAAACCCGTGTGCAAAACCTTCGGGAATCCAAAGTTGGCGATGATTATCAGCAGTCAACAAGCAGCCTTCCCATTGGCCGAAAGTTTTTGACCCTTTGCGCAGATCGACTGCAACGTCAAAAACTTCCCCTTCTAACACCCAAACTAGCTTTCCCTGTGGCTGCGGCCACTGGTAATGCAAACCGCGCAAAACGCCGCGCGCTGAGCGGGAAACGTTGATTTGCTGCGCAACTATGGGTGCTGCTGGGTTGGGTTGACGGGAACTGTTGAACGCTTCAAAAAAAAAACCTCGGCTGTCGCCATGTACCTTGGGTTCAATAATGACGGCGTCAGCCAATGACGTTGCAATTATTTTCAAGATTTGTCCCCGCTTTTGATCAGCCCCGCGCCATCGATCAGCCCGAGCAAGTAGGTGCCGTAACTATTTTTTGCCAGCGGCTGGGCAAGAATGCGCAGCTGTTCGGCGCTAATCCAAGTATTCTGAAACGCGATTTCCTCAGGGCAGGCCACTTTTAAGCCCTGGCGCTCCTCAATTGTATGGACGAATGCCCCCGCCTGCAGCAGGGATTCGTGCGTGCCGGTGTCCAGCCAAGCAAAACCACGCCCCAGCTTCTGCACTTTAAGCGCGTCATGCTCCAAGTACACTCGATTGAGATCAGTGATTTCTAGCTCGCCGCGTGGCGAAGGTTTTAACGCAGCAGCAAAATCACAGACGCGTTCGTCGTAAAAATACAGCCCCGTCACGGCATAGTTTGATTTTGGCGCGCTGGGTTTTTCCTCAATACTCAAAACCTTGCCCGAGGCATCAAATTCGGCCACGCCATATCGTTCTGGGTCGCGCACGTAGTAGCCAAACACGGTTGCGCCCTGCGTGTCTTTTGCTGCGTTTTGCACCAACTCGGTCAGGCCATGGCCGTAAAAAATATTGTCGCCCAACACCAACGCACACGGTTTGCCATCAATAAATTCCCGGCCAATCAAAAAAGCTTGTGCCAAGCCATCGGGGCTGGGCTGCACCGCATATTGAATATCCATGCCCCATTGGCTGCCATCGCCCAACAGGCGCATAAACATCGATTGCTCGTGCGGCGTGTTGATAATCAGCACTTTACGAATGCCGGCCAGCATCAACACGCTCAGTGGGTAGTAAATCATTGGTTTGTCATGCACCGGCAGCAGCTGTTTACTGATGCTGATTGTCAGCGGATACAAACGTGTGCCGGAACCGCCGGCCAAAATGATGCCGCGATCAATCATGACTTTGCCTCTGTAATCGCGCCAAGCCGCTCACCCCGGTAGCTGCCATCCAACACATGGCTGACCCAACTAGAATTATCCAGATACCAGCGCACCGTCTTTTCCATGCCGGAGGCAAAACTTTCCTGAGCCTTCCAGCCCAATTCACGCGCTAGTTTGGATGAATCTATGGCGTAGCGCCGGTCATGGCCGGGCCGATCTTTTACATAGGTGATTTGGCTGCTCGTTGGCTTGCCATCGCTGCGCGGGCGCAGCTGATCGACGAGTGCGCAAAGCGTATGCACGACTTCAATGTTTTCCTGTTCTGCATCGCCACCTACGTTGTAAACCTCGCCACTGCGTCCGCCCAATAAAACTGCGGCAATTGCGGCGACGTGATCGCCAACGTAAAGCCAGTCGCGCACATTCTTACCATCGCCATAAACCGGCAGCGGCGCACCGTTTAGCGCCTTGGTAATAATGAGCGGAATCAGCTTTTCCGGGAACTGATAGGGCCCGTAGTTGTTTGAACAATTCGTGGTCAGCGTAGGCAAGCCATAGGTGTGGTGAAACGCGCGCACCAAATGATCTGAGGCCGCTTTACTTGCAGAATAGGGCGAATTGGGCGCATAGGGCGTGGTTTCCGTGAACTTCCCCGTGGCACCGAGCGAGCCATAGACCTCGTCCGTCGACACATGCAAAAAGCGAAAATCGGCCGCTAGTTCAATCGCTAATGCGCGCCAATAGGCGAGCGTGGCTTCCAATAGCGCCAGCGTGCCAACCACGTTGGTTTGCACAAACGCGGCCGGCCCATCAATGGAACGATCCACGTGGCTTTCAGCGGCGAAATTTAAAATTGCGCTCGGTTGATATTCGCGCAGAATTGAATCTAGCAGCGCGCGGTCGCCAATGTCGCCATGGATAAAAATATGCCCAGAGTTATTGTCCAAAGCGCGCAAAGTATCGCGATTGCCAGCATAGGTTAGTGCGTCTAAGTTGACGATACGCGCCGACTTACCGGCGTGCGTGAGGACGAAATTGCCGCCGATAAAGCCGGCACCGCCGGTGACTAGCCAAGTTTTCATATGGGTATCGTGTTCAAAAATGGAATCTTAATAAAATGCAGCAAAAAATATTGCGTAATTTCGGTTTTGAATTCAAAAATCTGCCATCAAATTGCAAACCGCCACGACTGGCCGTGCGCCACCAATACACCGCCACTGTCATCTAGGCTTAGCCACGAGGGTTCGCCATTGTGCCAATCACCCAAAACGATACGCTGCCCGTGAATTGTTTGATGCACGCCGGGCCGATGCGTGTGCCCATGAATCACGGTTCGCGCGGGGTGGGCATGGTGTAGTTCAATGACGGCATCCGCATCAACATCAGCGATTGTCGCCATTAATTCTTGCTGATGCGCTTGGCTTTGTGCGCGGGCTTGCTCAGCAAAAGCACGGCGAGCAGCGATTTGTTGCGCTAAAAATTGTGCTTGCCACTGTGGATTTCTAACCTGCGCGCGAAAACTCTGGTAGGCGAAGTCCTGGGTACAAAGATGGTCGCCATGGCAAAGCACGACCTTGGCATCATTGAGTGGCAAAATTTCGGGCAAAAGCACCATGCCACAGCGCTCGGCATAGGCCAAACCCAGCAAAAAATCGCGGTTCCCATGCATGAAAAATACCGGTCGACCTGCGTTTACAAGCTGCTGCAGCGCTGCTGCGATGTTTTGCGCGAGCGGGCGATCTTCGTCATCGCCAATCCAGGCGTCAAAAAAATCCCCCAAGATATAAAGTGCCCGCATTTGCGGCGCGTGTTCCGCCAAGAAGTTGAAAAACAACTCGGTAAGGGCGGGCTCGGATTCCGATAAATGCAAGTCTGAGATGAAATATTTCAACGCTTTAGCTGCCGAATCGATCGGTTAACGCTTAAACATGCCGGCACCGGGAATCTTGCGGCCAAAATTTTTCATCATGCCCTTGATGCCACCGCCGGAGAGTTTTTTCATCATTTTCTCCATTTGCTCATACTGCAAGATCAATTGATTCACCTGCGCAGGCTGTACGCCCGCACCCTTGGCCACCCGCAAGCGGCGCTGCCCATTCAACAAGCGTGGCGCGCGGCGTTCTTTGTGGGTCATGGAGTTAATGATCGCAATCATGCGCCCGACCAATTTGTCGTCCATCTTGCTTTTTAGCTCGGCCATCGAGATTTTGCCGGGCAGGGCTACTGGGAGTTTGTCCAAAATATTGGCCAGGCCGCCCATGCTTTGCATTTGCGTTAAATGATCCCGAAAGTCTTCAAAATTGAAGCCTTTGCCTTCCATTACCTTGCTGGCTAGTTTTTCGGCCTTGTCGCGATCAACGGTGCGCTCGACTTCTTCGACCAAACTGAGTACATCGCCCATGCCCAAAATGCGCGAAACCACGCGGTCTGGGTGAAACGGTTCCAGCGCGTCCAGCTTTTCGCCTGCGCCGACATATTTTACCGGCCGCCCGGTAATGTAGCGGCAGCTCAACGCCGCACCGCCGCGCGCATCACCGTCAGTTTTGGTCAGGATAATGCCGGTTAAGGGCAGAGCGTCACTAAAGGCTTTTGCGGTATTCGCTGCGTCTTGGCCGGTCATCGCGTCAACCACAAACAGCGTCTCAATGGGTTTGAGCGTTGCGTGCAAGTCTTTGACTTCGGCCATCATCGCTTCGTCAATTGCTAAACGGCCAGCGGTATCAACAACAAGCACATCAAACAATTTCATTTTTGCGTACGCGATTGCCGCCAAGGCAATGTCATGCGGCTTTTGGCTGACATCGGATGGGAAAAACTCAACGCCTACCTGTTCCGCCACGGTGCGCAACTGCTCAATCGCGGCTGGGCGATACACGTCACAGCTAACGACCAAGACTTTTTTCTTGTTGCGTTCTTTCAGCAGCTTGGCCAGCTTGGCGGTGGTGGTGGTTTTGCCGGAACCTTGCAAACCCGCCATCAAAATGATCGCCGGTGGTTGCGTCGCAAGGTTCAACTCGCTCTGGGTGGAGCCCAACAGCATGGTCAGTTCATCTTTAACGACCTTGACCAACATTTGACCGGGTTGCAGGCTTTTCAATACATCCGAACCCAGCGCCTTAACCTTCACACGTTCCATCAATGCCTGAACCACCGGCAGCGCGACATCCGCTTCCAGCAGCGCAACGCGCACTTCGCGCAGTGCTTCACGGATATTGTCATCAGTCAAACGTGCTTTGCCACGCAGGCGGCCAATGGTTTCGCTTAAGCGTTGGGTTAGGTTTTCAAACATGGGGTGGCAACTGAAGGAATGATTGGCGCGAGTATAGCCGTGTCAGGGCAGAAGTTCGCCACACCTGCTGCGCCTTTGAAAAACTTCGTTTCAGTTTCGCGATTTGGTGGTTTAACGGTGTGTTAAGGCAGTGTTTTGCCTTGAATTATGCGTTTGCACGCCCGCCCGTAAAACGCAATCCGTTCGGCAAAACCTACGCCAAACAACCGACACAGCCATTGATAGGCATTCGACCCGTTCGGGATAAAACTTGGGTTCAAGCGGCGCGCATTCCTCAAAGCGACGCGAAATTTGACTGGATCTAGTTCATACCAAGCCCGCACCACTGAGCCATGTGCATCCGCAAGCAATTTCATCCGTCGCGCGGACGCTACCCCGTCCGCCTGCCAACGCGTTTCTATATCCGCCAGGTTTTTTGTCTGATCAGCGACAAACCTAGCCCGGTTCGTGCGCGACAAACTTCCATGTAAAGCGATGCGATAGTCGGCCAGCACCTCTGGGATCAACTCGAACTTAGCACCATAATAGGCCGCGTCAAACAAGAACCGTGCGTCTTGGATAATCGGCAGGCTTTCGTTCCAATCGCCAATGCGCGCGACAATTTCCCGGCTGTACATAATGGCGGCCGGTGGTGCCCAAAAGCCGCTGAAAATTGATTCTTCGGCATTACTTAGGTGGTGAAAGCTAGGGCGGCCGTGCGCCCGATGTTGATATTCGCCTGGGCTTAGTTCAACTAGTTCGCGCCATTCAGAAATAGCGACGCCCAAAGTGACGTCGGTCAGAGCCGCCACCCGCAGTTGCAGCGCATCAGGATGCAGCAAATCGTCGGCGTCCAAGTACTGAAATAGTGCGCCACGAGCGAGGCGGGTGCCAAGATTTCGGGCCGCACTTACGCCCTTGTTTTCAGTAAACACGGCGCGTATTCGATCGCCGAATGCTTTAATAATGCTGCCCGAGCCATCGGTCGAGCCATCGTCAATGACGATCAGCTCAAAATCTGCATAGGTTTGCGAAAAAACGCTGTCAAGCGTCGCTTTTAGAAAGCGTTCGCCGTTGTAGCAAGGGACGATTACGGAGACGTGGGGCGCTGGCATTGGGTGTGATTTTTAAGTGTGGCTTAAGCCGCTTTCGGCAGCGCCTAGGTGAACAGCTTACACTGGCCGCCGAATTTGCCGCTACATTCGCTACTAAATGGCTGCCACTTGAACCCTATGAACCCACTTGTCCTATGATACCAGCCTCAAAAATGCCGCAAATTTTAATTCTCGGCGGTGGCGCAGTAACCCTTGAGCTCTACTTGCCCGCCTTAAACTACCTAGGCTGGCTATCCCAAACCACTGTCGCGGATCCTTCAGCAGCAGCGCTGGAAAAATTATCGGCTATTGCACCAGAATTGCGCGTATTGCCACTAGATTATGCCGCCGCAATCGCTCAGGCGTCCCCTGATCAAGCGATTGTTGTGGCTTTGCCCAATTGGCTACATGCGCCATCATGTCAAGCGGCGCTGGAAAAAGGCCATCACGTTTTGTCGGAAAAGCCGCTCGCGTTGCATGCGGCGGAATGCGAACAACTACATCAACTGGCGACGCAGGCGAAACGGGTACTGATGATAGGTATGGTGCGGCGGCTTACGCCGGCATTTCGCACGTTGCATTCGCTCTTGCAAAGCGGCATTTACGGCCAGATTGAGCGGGTAATTTATCGCGATGGTAGCCCGTTCGCGTGGTCGAGCGACACCGGTGTATTTTTTGATGTGCGCGCGGGCGGCGTGCTTGCGGATATGGGTGTGCATTTTCTGGATCAGCTGAGCTGCTTGCTAGGCGAACTGACACCAATTAGCTACACCGACGATGCCAACGGCGGGGTTGAAGCAAATTGCACCTATGAATTACAGGCGCAGTCCGGCGTACCGGTCAGTTTGCAGCTTTCCCGAACGCTCACACTGTCGTCGAAGCTGGTTGTGCATACCGAAAAAGCAATCCTGTCGATGCACAAAGACAATTTTGACAGTATTGAAATTTGCAGCAGAGCGGGTGCTCAACATTGGACGGCGGAAGCGAAAAGCCAGCCAGTTTTTAATGACCCGTCTTTAAAGTCAGGTTTTCTATCCTGTTTTGCGGCGCAATTTCAGCAATTTGAACGTGCTATTGCTGGCGACTCAAACTATGTACACGCGGACAGTGCCAAGGCCGTGATTGCTTTGATTGAATGGGCATATCTAGAGCGTCAAAAGCCTCGTAAGTTTTTGCTGGAACTGCCCGCAGCTTTCAATAAAACAACGGTTGTTACCGGTGCCACCGGATTTATCGGCCAAGCGCTCGTGCAACGCTTCGCTGAGGCTGGGCTCAGCCATGTGTTGACTTTGCCAGTGCGCTCGATGCGCAAATTAGCACCCATTGCGCGCTTTAAGGTGCAAACTCCACGCACGGATTTGATGGATCCGGTGGCGCTGAAGTCGCTTTTGTCTGGCCAAAAATACTTAGTCCATTTAGCCGTTGATCGCGGCAGTAACGAGCAAGCGCACAACACCATTGAAGGCACCCGCCGCTTGCTAGAAGCCGCAATTGCGGCGGAACTGGAATGTGTGGTTTTGTTTAGCACGCTCTATACCTTTGGCTTTCCGGACGGCGCCACTCTGGACGAATCTGCACAGCGGAATCCGTACGGTGGTGTCTATGCCGAAAGCAAGTTAAAAATGCTGAATTACGCGTTGGAGCGCGCCAAGTCCTCTGGAAAAACGCGGATCGTCGTGCTTACACCTAGCTATGTTTATGGCCCGAACAGCGATGCTTTTACTAAATTGCCGGTGACTTTGGCAAAAGAAGGGGCGTTTGCGCTGTTTGATCAGGGTGTAGGCTTGGCAAACTATGTGTACGTCGACAATGTGGTCGATGCGATTTTGGCGGCGCTGCAAATTCCAGAGGCACATGGTCAAGAGTTTATTCTCAATGATGGCGCGTGCCCGTGGCAGGCGTTTCTTGCGCCCATTTTTTTAGCGCTAAACTTAGAACTTCGAGCGTTGCCACTTTCCGCACTCCCCGCTGGCGCGCCACCTGTCAAGATGCGCGATGCAATGAGTTCGATACTCAAAAGCCCAGAACTGCGCGCTTGGGTAAAGCAGAGTCCACTCTTTCCGCTTTTAGCGCCGTATTTGCGCACCCTAAAATCACGCTTTCAGCCTGCGCCCTCAAACAACATTGAGAATTTACGTCTGCCGCAGGTGGATACACCCACCATGCCTAGCTGGTTGCCAGAGCTGTTTAGCGCGGCAAACACCCGTTTTAGTTCCGAGAAAGCTAAAACCTTGCTAAATTGGCAAGGCCGCGTCAGCTTGGTAGAGGGGCAGCGGCGTTGCATTGCTTGGTTAATAAATGGACAATGTAGCTTTTAAGCGCTGAATATTCTGGATTTTAAGTTCCGATAAAAATCGTGAATATGTAGCAACTTCATTATATTAACGCATTTAGTAGCGATGATTCCCCTGGCTCGCTGAAATAATGCAGACACGCATCTTTTTGAAATAATTATGTATGCTTCATATTTAATTTTACTTGATATGTTTTTCGAATTCGCAATTGTTTTTTGATAAGCTTTATATTTTCTTATAATTTCAAAAAAATTGAAATTAAATTTTGCGCTAATAGTATCGCCCACATAGTAATATTTTCTTGTCTCTCTACTGACAACCGCTGGTCCACAGCAAACTAAAAAGAAAACAATCTGTAAGTCGGTTGCTATTGGATGATTGTAGTACTTGAGCACCTCATGAAAAGCACGCTTCGCATATCTTGATCGAATTATCCCATAAATGAAATGCCCTTCCAGATCCCAGTTGCTTCGAAGATGTCGCAAAACCCTATTTTCAGATTCCATTTGGGTGTATTGATCAAACTTGTCCTCCATTTTTTCTTGGAAATTAAAGTCTTTTACAGAATTGCCTTTGCGATAAAAAACATCTGAGACAGACATAACCGCTTCGGGATTTTCATCCAAACTTTCTGCAAGTTTTTCGACATAATCAAGATCCCACCCATCATCGTCGGACGCTATCATAAAGAATTCACCACTTGATATGTTGGCAAGAAACGAGCAGTTCCCGTAAGGCCCTAAGTTTTCTGATTGACGAAAATACTTAACACGCGTGTCTATGCTGCAGAACTCGCGCGCAACCTTCTCTACCTCAGTATTTGTCGAACAATTGTCTGAAATCAAAATTTCAGTATTCAGATAAGATTGGCGACAAATTGATTCAAGGGTATTGCGGAGCCCATGGGGTCTGTTGAAAGCGAGTATTCCAATCGTAACTAGTTTTTTCATATGAATTTTTAGAAAAATTTAAAGGAAAGCGACGTAAACGAACACCAGCTTGGAATAGTTCACGTTGTTGGTGCCCAAGGTCATTTTTTAGTTAGCGTAGCAATCCGCCAAAGGCGGATAAATTGCGAAGCAGAAACGAAGTTTCTTCAAAGTTAGCGTAGCAATCCGCCAAAGGCGGATAAATTGCGAAGCAGAAACGAAGTTTCTTCAAAGAAACGAAGTTTCTTCAAAGCTGGAGTATCGCATCGGCACGGGGTGCTTGCTCGCTGCGCGGTCAGTTGCATTTGGGCGTGATTACAAGTCCGTTGCGTGATCAGCTTAGGCCTACTATGCTGGTAAACAACTTTGACCCAGCAACACCGCATTGAGTCACCACATTTCAGGGCACAAAATGATCAAAACAGTTCCAGTTGTACTGCTAGCAGGCGGCCTAGGCACACGCTTGGCCGAGGAAACCGAAATGCGGCCCAAGCCGATGGTCGAAATTGGTGGACGGCCCATACTTTGGCATATTATGAAGCTGTTTGCGGCCCAGGGCTTCACCGAGTTTTTTGTCGCCTTGGGCTACAAAGGCGAAGTGATCAAACGCTATTTTCATGACTATCAGTTGCTGAGTGGCTCGATTACGCTAGATTTACGTGAAGGTCGGATTGAACGTAGCGAACGGGAGGCGGAGGACTGGCGCATTCATTTGATGGAAACGGGCAGCGAGACGATGACCGGCGGACGGGTACTGCGGCTGAAGTCGCGTTTGGAAGGCGGCGCATTTATGGTGACGTATGGCGATGGCTTGGCTAATATCGATGTCCAGGCGCTGCTTGCCTTTCATCGGGCGCACGGAAAGATCGCAACAGTTACGGCGGTGCGGCCACCTGCACGTTTTGGTGCGTTGCTGTTTGACGGGGATCGCGTCGACCGATTTAGTGAAAAACCGCAAACCGGCGAGGGTTGGATCAACGGTGGATTTATGGTGTTCGAGCCGAAAATTTTTGACTATCTGATTGATGACGCGACGTTCTTAGAAACTCATGCGCTAGAAAAACTTGCGGCTGAAGGCGAATTGATGGCTTACAAACACCAGGATTTTTGGCAATGTATGGATACCATTCGCGATAAAACCTATCTACAAGGGCTTTGGACAGATGGCAAAGCGCCCTGGAAGCAATGGCTATGAATGCGCTAGTGGACGAAAAATTTTGGCGTGACCGGCCGGTTTATGTGACTGGCGCCACGGGTTTGGTCGGTAGTTGGCTGGTTAAGCGGCTAATCGCTGCGGGTAGTGAAGTGGTGTGTTTGGTACGCGATTGGGTGCCGCAAAGTGAGTTAGTCGCAAGTGGCGACATCGGCAAAGTGCGGGTAGTACGCGGCGATGTCTGCGATCAAGCGCTTGCGGAACGGGTTTTGGGCGAGTATGAAATCAAAACCGTTATTCATCTGGCGGCGCAAACGATTGTAGGCGTGGCCAATCGCAATCCGGTGGCAACCTTTGAAACCAATATCGCCGGAACTTGGGCGTTGCTGGAAGCCTGCCGCCGCTCTCCGAAAGTAAGTGAAATTGTGGTTGCTAGCTCCGACAAAGCCTATGGCGATCAGGCGGTGCTGCCCTATTGTGAAACTACACCGTTGGATGGCCGTCATCCTTACGATGTCAGTAAAAGTTGCGCTGACTTGATCGCGTTAACCTATGGCAAGTCGTATGGATCCCCATTGGCGATCACGCGTTGCGGCAATTTTTATGGTGGCGGTGATCTCAACTGGAATCGCATTGTGCCCGGCACGATCCGCTCGCTTTTACGCGGTGAACGCCCAGTCATTCGCTCAGATGGGTTGTTTATCCGGGACTATTTTTATGTTGAAGATGGTGCCGCAGCGTATATGCTGCTGGCGGAAAAACTCAGCAGCCAGCCCGAAATTCGCGGTGAAGCTTTCAATTTCAGTAATGAAATCCAGGTCGACGTGCTGAGCTTAGTCAATAAAATAAAGGACATTGTTGGCATAGATTTAGCGCCGATCGTGCAAAGCGAGGCCAGCAATGAAATTCGGCATCAGTATTTGAGTGCTGAAAAGGCGCGGCGTTTACTGGATTGGCAGCCGCGATTTACACTGGACGCAGCTTTAGCGCACACGGTGAATTGGTATAAAAATTATTTGGGTATACATGGCATTCAATAAACAAAGTTGCGCGGCCACTGTGCCCAAAAATTCTAATTGTCGTTCTTGCAAAAGTGCGAAGCTCTTCGCAATTCTTTCATTGGGAAATTTGCCTTTAGCTAATTCACTGCTCAATCGCGGTGACGATTATAAAAATGAACAGCACTTCCCGTTGGATTTGGTGCTATGCGCAGATTGTTCATTGGTTCAAATTACTGAGACTGTTGATCCTAAAATACTTTTTGGCGAGTATTTATATTTCTCCAGTTTTTCCGAAACTATGGTCACCCATGCGTTAACCATTGTCGAGCGATGTATCGTAACAAAGAAATTAGGCGCGCAATCCTTAGCAATGGAAATTGCAAGTAACGATGGGTACTTACTGCAACACTATGTTGAACGTGGGATCCCGGTTTTAGGTATCGAGCCTGCGAAAAACATAGCGCAAGTTGCGAATGAGAAAGGCATCAAGACAAAAAATGATTTTTTCGGCCGAGCTTGCGCGCAGCACCTTGCAGATGAAGGGATATTTGCCGATGTTATTCACGCCAACAACGTACTGGCGCATGTCGCGGAGTTAAATGGCGTTATTTCGGGATTTAAGCTTATATTAAAACCCGACGGGCGAATCATATGTGAGTCCCCCTATGTAAAAGATATGATAGATCACCTGGAATTCGATACTATATATCATGAGCACCTATGCTATTATTCCCTTACTGCTCTAGTTAAGTTGTTCGATATGCATGACTTGGAAATCGTTGATGTTGAACGGCTCTCAATTCATGGTGGAACATTGCGGATATTTGCAGCGCATAAAGGTTTTGTTTCGCCAAGTGCCAATGTAGTGGAATTGCTCAGTGAGGAAAAAAATTGGGGCGTGTGCGAGCTACGTGGCTATTCTGATTTTGCGCGACGAGTAGAGTCATTGCAGGTGGATTTATTAAATCTGTTAAATGGGCTTAAAGCGCAGGGAAAGCGCATCGCAGCTTATGGTGCCTCGGCAAAGGGTTCAACACTTATGAATACCTTCGGCATTGATCAGAAAATTCTTGAGTTCGTGGTTGATCGAAGTACTGTTAAGCAGGGTCGATTTACTCCCGGGAATCATTTGGAAATACTGCCGCCGGCGGCGTTAATCGAGAAGAAAATCGATTATGCGCTATTATTGACCTGGAATTTTTCAGATGAGATCTTGCGCCAGCAAGCAGAATTTCGCACAAATGGCGGGAAATTCATTTTGCCACTGCCCGTTCCTAAAATAATTTAACGCATCAATGAAGCTGGTTCCTTTACCTTTGGATGGCGCTTTTTTGCTGCGCCACACCCGTCATGAGGATGAACGTGGATGGTTTATGCGGGAATTTTGTGTTCAGGCGTTGCACGAGCAAGGTTTGCACAGTGATTTCCCGCAGGGCAATTTATCAAGCAACGTTAAAATTGGCACGCTACGCGGTATGCATTTTCAAGCGCAGCCGCACGAGGAAGTTAAGATTGTTCGCTGTATAGCCGGGAAAATTTTTGATGTGATCGTGGATTTGCGCGCGGACTCACCTCGGTGTGGCCAATGGTATGGGGTCGAATTATCGGCTGAATCTGGCGACGCCATATATATTCCTAAGGGCTTCGCTCACGGCTTTCAGGCATTAAGCAATAATTCCGTATTACATTATCGAATGGGAACAAACTTTGCCGCCAATGCAGCGCAAGGTTTTCGTTATGATGACCCAACCATCGGTATAAAGTGGCCCCTGCCCGCATGTGCTGTTAGTGAGCGTGATTTAAACTGGCCGGCGGTAAAACTTGGAGAATTACTTGACCACTGAGGCACACGCAACCGCGCAAATATCGCCTCTGGCCGCTATTGATATCTCTAGCCGCGGAACTGATACCGTAGTCGGCGCGCACAGCGTTATTGACGCGTTTGTTCGAATAAAGCATGTGGGTGGAAGCGGGCACATTCGGATTGGTAAAAATTGCCATATCAATTCGGGTTGCGTACTTTATTCCGGTAACGGAATTAACCTTGGTGATGATGTTTTGATTGGGCCAAACTGTTCATTGGTTCCAGTCAATCACGCCACGGACCGCCACGATGTTTCCATTAGACTTCAAGGTTTTACGCCATCCAAGGGTGGAATAACGATCGAAAGCAATGTTTGGCTTGGCGCTGCAGTTACTGTGCTGGATGGTGTAACCATTCGCAGTGGTTGCGTCGTCGCTGCGAATGCATTAGTTAATTCGAGTCTTGAGCAGCCTGGCATCTATGGCGGCGTCCCAGCGAAATTTATCAAAGGACGTTAGGAGTGTACACAATTGCTGGTGCTACTGGTTTTATTGGGCGCGCACTGGTGCATACTTTGCAAGCTCGTAATGCTCAGCTTCAAATCGCCGACCGGAATGAAGCCTTTGCATCTTCGAATAATTTTGGGCACCTTATTTATGCAATTGGGCTGACAGCAGATTTTCGTAGCCGCCCTTTTGAAACCATGCGTGCGCACGTCAGCAAAATTAACGATATTTTAGAAAAAACGACCTTCGACTCGTTTCTATTGATGTCTTCAACGCGGATATATGGCAAAAGTAGCGATGGTAAAGAAATTACGCCATTAGTAGTTGATGCGGCAGACCCTAGTGATTTGTACAATATCAGTAAACTTGCGGGCGAATCGATATGCCTAAACTCCGGTCGAAAAAATGTGCGAGTCGCACGTTTATCAAACGTTATTGATCCTGATTTTTCGTCGGGAAATTTTGTAGACCAACTTTTGACGGAAGCCCGCACAGGTAGGCTTGTATTGCGGTCAAAATCAGATTCTTCAAAGGATTACATTCATCTTTCTGACGCCATACGCGCTTTGCTTTGGATTGTGGAGTTTGGTGCATCGTCGTCGATATACAACGTCGCATCAGGGTTTAATATAAAAACATCTGAAATTATTGCAGTTTTAGCAGGCCACTATAAATTTGACGTTGAAACAATTGAGGAGGCCGAAACACAAGAATTCCCGAAAATTTCCATCGGTAAACTCAACGCTATTGGCTATCACTCCAGTACAAATGTTCTAGAACAGCTCGGCGAATTTGTTAGCAGTTACTCTAATAGGAAAAATCATGCTTAAGATAGATGAAGAACGCGCAATAATTTTTAAAGACAATGAGGAAATTGGCTTAGGCACACCAGAGGGATTTGAAATTTTATCAAATCTTTGGCTGCGCAGTGGTTGGGATGCAAAATATGTATATTCGTTTGCCTGGTTGGGTCGTCCAATAATTCAACTTCCAGAGGATATGATTAGAATTCAAGAGTTAATTTATGATATCAAGCCTGACTTAATCATAGAGACTGGTGTTGCGCACGGTGGTTCATTGATATTTTATGCAAGCTTGTGCAAGGCTATGGAAAAGGGCAGGGTTGTCGGAATTGATATTGAAATTCGTGCACACAACCGGAAAGCTATTGAGGAGCATTTTCTCGGTAGTTTTATAACCCTTATCGAGGGTAGTTCGACTGCTGCTGAAACCGTCACTCAAACGGAAAAGCTGGTGCAAGGGTGTCAGACTGTGATGGTAATTCTTGACTCAAATCACAGTTATAGCCACGTTTTAAAAGAATTGGAGCTGTACAGCCCAATGGTTACTAAAAATTCCTATATTGTTGCAACGGACGGAATAATGGCATTTCTGAAAGGTGCGCCAAGAAGCCAGCCAGATTGGGATACTAACAACCCAAAAAATGCGGCGGAGGATTTCGCGAAGAAAAATCCTGGATATCAAATTATAGAGCCAGAATTTCCATTTAACGAAGGTGATATTAAAAAACGTGTGAGCTACTGGCCATCTGCCTATATTAAAAAGCTTACGTAGTCAGAACATTTTCCCATGACCACACTCTTCGCAATCTTAGCTATTTTTGCCTACGCAGGCATTTGTTGGGCGATGTTCGCAGGCGCGGAGGCGGGCTATTTGGCGCTTAAAGATGCGGATGTTGCGCCTGAGCGGCGGCCGCTTTGGTTTTTTGGCGTTTGTGCGGCGGCCCTGCAGTGTGTGGGTTTGACATTGTCGGGTTTGGTGAATTTCTACGCTAGTTTGAGTTGGGTCAGTGCCTTGATGGCGATGCTGGCCAGTGCCACTTTGCTGCGTACGGGCGAGCGGTTTTTGCCTTTGTTGAGTTTTATGATCGCGGTTCTGGCGATTTCGCTGCACTTACTGGTGGCGGGTGCAGTCAAACAGCTGGAGGGCTGGCAAATACAGCTGCACGCCAGCGTGGCGTTGTTGGCTTATGCGGCGCTGTCGCTGGCGGGTGCGCAGGCATGTCTGTTGTTGGTGGTTGAGCGGCGCTTGCGTAATCCACAGCGCAGTGGTGTGCACATGAATGTTTGGCACCAGTTTTGGCGTAAGTTTGGCGCTTGGTTGCCGCCGTTGAGCCGTTTGGAACGCCAGTTGTTCCAGCTGATTGGCGTGGGTTTTTTACTGCTGACACTGACTCTGCTCAGCGGCGGTTTGTTTATCTCGAACTGGTTTGCCCAGCATTTGGTGCATAAAACGGTGTTAACGATTGCGGCATGGCTGGTTTTTGGCACGCTTTTGCTTGGCAACTGGCGTTTCGGTTGGCGTGGCCGTCAGGCGGCGATGGCTACCCTGGTCGGCATGCTGCTGTTGGGATTGGCTTTTTTTGGCAGCAAGTTTGCTTTGGAAGTCGTGTTGAAGCGCGGGTTGGGTTGACGCGTTCCGAAGCCATTGCACAGTTTCAATACGAAACTGCGCAATGTCGCGGCCGTCGGTTTATTCAGCGCCGTCTTTGAAAAGCCGAAAATCACCGTCGGGCACTGGGAAGGTGCCGGTCATTTGCAACGTTGGCCCAACCGTTTTGCACACCATCGAGTCCTGCGGTGCAAAGCCGCCAGCGGGCAATGCCCAGTTATTTGCCGTGCTGTCACGTACCGAGGCACGGTAATAAAGCACCACATCCTTTCGGTCGATGTTTTCACTGTTGGCAAGCACCGATGCGTTCATTGCGCAGTCGCCAAGTAAATTATTGGTTCGATCAGAATACTCAGTCGGCTTGTAAACTGTGGCAATGACGTCAGCGGTGTGAAAATTTCGCCCCGATTGATTCGCGGAGTAAATGTTGTCGTTTGCACCAGGGGCGACGAGGTAGCCAAAGCCGGCGTAAGAATCGGTGACCGAAAAGGCAGGCCTGTCACGTACTGCGGCAAATTCTGTGGTTTGCGGTGTGCTATCAATATTAACTGAGTCGTTGCTCGCACCTTCGATGTCGAAATCAAAACGCCAATAATTTTGATGCCAGTGGGTGACGTTGTTGTAGGTGCCGTCGGAATTACCAAAGCCAAATTTGGTATCAATATTGCCGTTTGGTAAGAACTCATAGCGTGCGGTGTATTTGTACCAACCAGCGGTGTATTGATTGGTTAAGCGAAAGCCCATGTTAGCGGGCAGGTTTTCAATCGCGACGCCGCCAACGGGTGTGCAATCGGCGCCGGTGCGGCCTGCTTGTTGAAACGGGCAAGAGCCGTATGATGTGGTCGGTAAGTTCGATATGTCACAGCTGGTCGTGGCGGTAAAGTTAACCGGCGTGCCCAACACATTGCGAACGGCGGGTTCGGCAATAATTGCGGAGTCTTCATCTTTCCAATCGCGGTAGCAATTGCCGCCCGCGCCGTCACGGTATTCGGCGAACAGCATGGGTGAATGCGCGCGCTTCATCACTAAAACGCCGCGAAAATGCACGTTGCGCAATTCCAAGCCGGAACCGCGTGGCCCGGAGGACTGCGAAGGTTTGACCCAACACAACTCCCACGTTGGATTGGCTGCCGACGGCCAGGAAACCTTGTTTTCCCCTGCGGCGAGGCTGCAGGTGGGTGAAAGCGCCATCGCGGTATTCAAACACAACAACCCGGCAACGGGCAGTAAACGAGCAAAAAATTTAGGGTTCATATCAAAGCGCTCCTGCGCGGGTGGATGGATTGGATTCACAACAATGTCTTAAAGAAACTTCGTTTCAGCTTTGCAATTTGTCCGTCTTTGGCGGATTGCTTCGCTCACTGCTTGAGCTTAGTTACAACGGCGCTTTCCCCACGATAATTCGCGTCAACGACGGCACCGCTAGCCAAATTGACGATCGCATGTGCAAGTGATTCTTCGCCGGTTTGACCGCCGGAAATAATGACGTGGATACAGCGGCTTTTAGCACCACACGCAGCATTCGCGGGGGTGCTAGCGATATCACGCGGATCTGTTTTGAGGGAAAATCCGCCATAAATGCGCGCGTCTGCGCGTTTTGCAAGGTTGCTTAGTGCTGGATGTTGGCGTACCAAATTAAAGGCGTATTCCAATTCGTTCGGTGTGGTTTCAAGCGTTAAATCGGGCTCGGCCTGCGCGCGAATGAGTTTGCCGTCCATGCTCGAGATGCGCTGCATGGCAACGCCCTGATCATAGTCCCAGCCGTATTGAACCTTTTGATATTCATCTCCGCGCTCAGTTTTAACGCTGTCGACATACTCCCGCACCATGACGTAGCCAGAGGGGCGGGCAATGCCAGCGCTAAGTGCTTCGCTAGCAGTTCGATGCGCGCAGCCGGAAAACAGCGCGATTGTGCAACCAAATCCTAACAAACTCGTCAATATTTTCATCGTGTCGCTACGCTTGTTGCGGTGGCGCTGACCATACTGGCCGGAGCGCTTTTGCCATTATTTGTCCAGGCGTCAAACATAAATTCGCCGCGCGTTTTGTCGGCAGGGCCGACGCTCCAGGTTCGATCACACATTTGATTCTCAGTTTGGAAATTACTGTTCACTGCCTCTGCTTTCAGAAATTCCGCATAGTCTTTGCTCATGACTTGGTGGCGTAAATTGGCCTGTACTTGGATTGGACGTACCGCATTTGCGGGAATAGCAATGGTGTAGGTCGTGACATCGAAATTGACTAATTTCCCAGAGCCGGGTGCCGTTTCAGGGTAGCTGTAATTAACCGGCTGCGTATCAACGGCGCTGCCGCCGGTAAAGCCCAGCGGCGGAATCCGGTTGTCTTTAGCGATGCAGTTGTTTAGCACCATGTTGAACAGCTTACGGTTGGTAACATTTTCTTGCAGCACGCAAACGCCGGTATTGCCAAAGCGTTGCCAGACGCCTTGTAGGGTTTCATAAACCTTTAACTGATTGCCGGTGCTCAGCGTGGCGCTGGCGGGTTCATAGGCGCCTGATTCGAAAATAATCGTGTTGTTGGCATCACGCGCAACCAGATTGATCCACATTCGACGGCCTTCACCGTAGCCCGCAGGCAGTTTATGGCCGGTCAAATTGGTGACTCTTACGCTGGCGTTTAGCGTCGTGGCTGCTGGGCTGAGCGTTTGTAAGCTAAGCGCAATACGCGCGGAACGGTTGGTCAAATTATCATTGATAAAGGCCAAGGTGCGATCAAAGGCTGCTTCACGATCTAGCTGAGTGCCGTAAAGTGATTTGAGCACGCGCACCATAAAGCCATTTGCGCCCGCGAATTCATGTACGGCTAGGTTGTTAGTGCGCGTACCTGGGCCAGTCAATGAACAGGCGCGCGCCGTGGTTTGGGTCGAATTGCGCATATGGCAGGACTGGCAGGTTTCGCCAAATGCGCTGCCGGTCGAGGGGCCGGAATTCTCGGTGCCATCGCGAAATAGCGTGTCGCTGTAATCGCTTTTGAGCCATTCACTGTAGGTGCGATCCAATGGAAACGGCACGCCGGTATCGGTGCCGTTGTTCAAAATCAGCGTTTTTAGCGGCCCGTTGCTGGTGTCGGGGGTGCTGACATTGTGGCAAGTGCCGCAGTAGGCGCTGCCTTGGTACGAGCTATCTTGCTGCCAGCCATGCGGCGCATTGATAACCCCGGTTGGGGTGCTGTCCGGGTAGCGGTACGGGCCGCGTCGGCAGGGGCCACCGGCATTTTGGCCGTTCGCGGTGCAATTTAAGGCGTCATCAAACCAGATATTGGCATTAAACGTCAGCACCGGCTGGCCAACCGGGCCAGTGGGTGCGATGCGGTGGCAAAATTGGCAGCCTATGCCTGAATAATCATTGCCTTTGCCATCAAAATTGTCGTGATCACCCTGCAACAGGCAGCCATTCGCGCCGTTGACAAAGCCACCGTTGCCGTCCTTGCGCACGCGCCCGCTCAACCAAGCATTCGGTGCGTGGCAGCGAATGCAGTAATCGCCCACGCCGGGAACGTCCCGATTTGCTACATCAACCGCCGCCCAAAACATCGGGTCGCGTGCCGCGTTCGCCATCATGGAGCCCGACCACGTCGGATAAGCCATTTGCGTTTCGTCATTCGTGCTGCCGGTATGGCAGTTGCTGCAGGCCTCGTTGCCCTCGATGGCGGATAACAAGCCAGGCTGGGTGCCGTTCGGCGTGAAATCTAAGGTGCCAAAGCTTGCTTTCGGGCTTAGTGGCGATAATTTCAGCGGATTGTGTTGCCAGGGCGGCGCGGCTGCTACAAACGTAGTTGCATGCGTTCGGTTTTCACTATGATCAAACGCATACGATGTGAAGCTGAGACTAGTGAGTACGCAAGCCAACAGCGCGCAGTAAGACGGTGAAACAGCGGAGCAAGTTTTAATCATCTTACAAGCATACTTGCTGGCTGAGTAAATACTCAATATGCCGATAGTGTGAGCAAGAAGTTAAGAATTAATTATTTGTGCGACTGGGAACTTTGCTGAGATTTTTAGACTCTGGTTTTGTTCAAAAATTATCGTAAATCAGGGCGGATTTAAAAAGCCGTCACCACCTAAAGCTGAGCCGCCCGAATTCTTGCCAATGCTAAAGTTAGAAAATATCGAGCGGGCCTACGGGGTCGGTGGTCAAATGGTGCGGGCACTTAGCGGTGTCAGCTTCGCCGTGGAAACCGGGGAATTTGCCGCGATTATGGGGCCATCGGGCTCCGGTAAATCCACCTTGCTCAATGTGCTCGGCTTATTGGATCGCCCAAGTGCCGGGAGTTATTTTTTAGACGGCGTTAATGTCGCCAGTTTAGATGACGATATGGCCTCAGCTGTGCGTAACCGTGAAATTGGCTTCGTGTTTCAGTCTTTTCATTTGCTGGCGCGTTTGAGCGTTTTGGAAAATACGCTTTTGCCGCTGCGCTACTGCGTTGAGGCTAAACCCGACGCGCCCGAGCGGGCGCGCCGATTGCTTGATCGCATGGGTTTGGCGGATCGCTTAAATCATCGCCCAGGCGAGTTATCCGGCGGACAGCAACAGCGGGTTGCTATTTGTCGGGCGCTGTTGATGGCGCCTAAGTTATTACTCGCCGATGAGCCGACCGGCAATTTGGATTCCAAAAGTGCGGCCGATGTGCTTACTTTGTTTGATGAACTCAATCACGAAGGCCAGACAATTGTGCTGGTGACGCACGATAGCGACGTTGCCGCGCGAGCGCATCGGGTGGTGCATTTGCGTGACGGCCGGGTGGAATCGGATCAACGTCGTCTAGAGCAGCAGCCACAATTTCATCCGCGACAAAATCACGCGATGGAATTACCGCTGTGACGCGCTTTTGCGCGGTGGCACTCACCTTGATAATAGGTAGTGCGCTTGCGGCGGAGCAAGTCAGTGGCGCTCGGCCGTGGATGTTGACCGGCGATGTGCAGGCGAGCGGCGCGGCGCCGATTGTGATGCCGCCATCGAATAGCTCGCCTACTTTGATTCGCTACTTTGTCGCCGAGGGGCAAACGGTAAAAATGGGTGATCCGGTGTTGCGTATAGATCCTGGTACTCAGGCGTCGATTAGCGATTTGCAGGCACAAATGGATTTGACCCAGGCGCGTGCAGACAAAGAACTGGCGGCATTGAGTGTTGCTGCGGTGAATGCGGAAATTTTGCAATTAGAGGCGCGCGCGGCCAGCGAACGCGCGAAATTGGACGCGGCAGTGCCGAAAATCCATTTAAGCCCGCTCGATTTTGATCGTTTCGCTGCAGAAGCGGCACGCAGCGCGCAAGATTTGACGCAAAAGAGCAAAGTTTTGAGTTCTGCGCGCGCAGCGCTGCGGCGTAAACGCGAGGATGCCGAACTTGAACTCAACAAAGCCAAAGTAGAACTGGCGTTTGCGATGGCGGGAATTGCGCGCAGCGAAGTCAAGGCCACAGTCAGTGGCATGGTGACGCATGGATTTAACGAAGGCCGTGGTGGTGGCCGACGCTACGACGAAGGCGAAAATGCGCAAAGTGGCTCGGTCGTGGGGCAGGTGCTAAACGGTGACCGCACCTTTGTGCGTGCCTACGCGCTGGAAGCGGATCGCACGTATTTGCAGGAAAAGCAGCGGGTGGCGCTTAGCGTTGATGCCTTGCCGAGCTTGCCTATTACTGGCGAAATTCGCATGATCGCAAATGCGCCAGAGGCGCGTGCGGCTTGGGGCGATGGCCGCTATTTTCGCGTTGAAATTGACCTGCCGCCAGAACACCAAGCTAAACTTGCGCCAGGAATGAGCGTACGCGTGACCGATGCGGCATTGCAAGGCCAAGTTAACAAGGTGACGGCGAATTCGACGACGGCAAGGACGAGCGGCACGCTGCGTGCAGCACCGCTGGAAATCGAAGGGGAATTGGCGGCTGGTCGTACCTCAGTCATTGCGCCACCCACAGTTAAGGATTTATGGCAGCTCACGCTACAAATGCTTATTCCTGAAGGCACGATGGTGGGGCCGGAGCAAGCAGTCGCGGTTTTTGATGGGCAAACAATCAGTCGCCAAATCGAAGAAAATAAAGGCCGTTTGGATGAAATTTTGCGTGCGCTCGACAAGCTGGAGCTGGATCAAGCGCAAGCGGAGCGCACGGATGTGCTGGCGCAGACTTTGCTGGTTTCAGAGGCCGACAAAGCCGCACGCAAAGCCGCGCAGCCAGCGGCGCTGGTTGGTGGGATTGCTTATAAAAAGCTGCTGATCGACAAGGCGACCGCGCGTGCAAAGCAAGGCTTGAGTGCCGCACTGTTGCAGGCGCAGCGCAGCGCGCGTGACGCTGATTTGCGCGATTTGCGGCTACAAAAATTGCAGCTAGAAAGCAAGATCGCAGATTTGAATATGGCGATGGCAAAAATGTCAGTGAAGCCAATTTTGCGTGGCATGGTGATCCATAACGTTGGGTTTAATGGCGATAAATTTACCTCCGGCTCGCAAATTTACATGGGGCAATCGGTGGCGCAGGTGGCGGACTTAACGAGTTTGCGGGTGAATGCGTGGGTGCCGGAGGCGCAATCGGGGCAAGTTAAAGTGGGGATGCAGGCGCAGATTTTGCTCGGCAGTGGCGCGCGTACCCTGCGTGGCCGCGTCAGTCGATTAGGGCTGGCATTTCGCTCTAAATCCCGCGCGCAGCCTGTGATCGTGCGTGACGTAACCGTTGACTTGACTGATTTGGCGCAGTTCGGCCCAGATCAGCAAAGGACTTTGAAACCGGGTACTGCGGTGCGGATAAGTTTGATGGCGGTTGCGCGATGAACCCGTCAAAGAACAGTCGAAGATTCGTCTTTGCGAACGCAGTGAAGCAATCTCGTCGTTTAAAGCTGGATTGCTTCGCTGCGCTCGCAAAGACGAGGTTCATGGATTGTGTGCAGTTTTGCTCGCTAAAAAGGATAACTCAGCGCGAACAGTTCACTCGAAGCAATGTAGTTGCTTCAAAAGTGAACTACTCGAAACTTCCTTGCCCTGAACCAAGCGTTCCTGGGGCTGCATTTTGCCCGCCAAAAATACGGTCTTGGACCATGAAATACAGCGCGTTTTTAGGTGCCGCGATGGGGGCTCTCAGCGTTATCCCGACCACTGCACCCGCAGGATCGACATCAAAGGCAAGCCCGTCCGTTTGACTAATACTTGCTTCGGGGAAAAAGTAGCGAGCATTGGTGGCAACATTCGATGTCACGGTGAATGAATAAGCTCCCGCACTGCCACACGACACATTTGAACCTGAATTCTGCGACAAAACACCATGTGTATTGCCAGCATAAGCATTTTCAGCGCCGATAGAAGTCCGGGGGATTTCCCACGT
>JANNYA010000200.1:0-14196 GCA_031409855.1 Rhodanobacteraceae bacterium
GCGCCCTTGACCCCGCTTCCACTCGGGCCACAGCAAATTCCCAGGCGCGCGCTACACTCTGATCTTTAACGCCAGCAACTCAACAAATCGAACCTTGATTTTTGCTTTGCTCAGGCTCATACCTGGATTGGAAAATACTGCACTTGCAAGCCTGCAGCGCCATTGAACGTCTAATCGCTACGGCTAAACCCTGGGCCATTCCCTGGCCGTGTGTGCATGAGTTCATCGCGGTACTGAGCAATCGAAAATGGCATGCCGACGCGCCAAGTGTTGCGGCGTTGATTGAACATATAGAACTTTGGCAAAGTGCACCGGGCCTACGTTTTTTAGGCATCGGCACGGAACACTTACAGTATTTGCGGCGCGTACTTGAACGTTCCGGTGCCAGCGGTGGGCAAGTTCACGACGCGCGTATTGTCGCCGTTTGCTTAGAAGCTAACGTGACTGAAATTTGGACTGCTGATCGAGATTTTTCGCGTTTCCCGGGTGTTCGTATTCATAACCCGCTGCTTTGATTTGGGCGCTTGACTGCACTTGAAAAATTGATTTGTGACTGAACTAGCCGACGTCACCCCGGCGCACGCCGGGGTGAGCTGAAACGTGGGGATCTGCGCTATTAATTCTCAAAACCATCCGCAAACATCGCGTCCTCGACCGGTTCGGCCAAGCAGTTGGAGAACTCTGAAGTGGAGCCGTTTGGCGCGGTCGCGGTGGCGGTAATGAACGCGCCTGAATTGCTCGGTGGAAGGTTGAGCAGCACGCTGAAATTCTCTGCGTTGCTCGCCAGCGCTAGCGTTTGCACACCCAGATACACCTGGCCCTCGCGGCCGTTGTTTGCGCCGCTTTGGTCATTGCAGTTGGTGGATTCGTAAAACGCGATCAGGTAATTTTCTGGCGTCACAATACCGGTTGGCACATCCAACACGCCATTAATGCTGATGCCACCAGCAACCAATCCCGCATCGGTCAGCACCGGCGAATTTTGCAGTTGGTTCGGGCCGACGTCCACGTCGTTGACATCATTGACGTCAATGCCGTTCGCGCCGCTAGCGCTGGATAAATCAATCGCGGTCGCGCCACTGTGACCAAAGAATGCGTTCGCGTAAAGCCGGTTGCCGGTTGAGGTGCTACCCTGCACTACAATTGCGTTCGGGCTTTGGCGGAAGCGATTTAGTGCCAGGCCTTCGCCACCAAGGGTGGTGTTGCTGACATCGCTCAATAAAATATCCGCGACGCCATTTTCAAAGGTGTTGAACAGCGCAAAGCCGGCGCCGAACTGGTTGTTTTGCACCACGCTGCCGCTTGCACCCTGCGCCGAAAGTACCAGGCCGCCATTGCTATTGTTCGCGATGATATTGCGATCGCCAAGCTCAGGCCCGCCAATGGTTGCACGCGCGCCAACGCTGACCACGCCGAGCGTATTGCCAAAGCCTGATCCGGCAACATTGGGGTCGACGCCAATAAAATTGCCGCTGACCACCAAATTGCCGGCCGGGCAAGCGCCTGGAGCGCCGCCGTTCAAAATGGCGTTGCCCGCACGCACCAAGGCTAGGCCGCGAATCTCCACGGTGCCGGCACTGCAAACGCGCAGTAAATTCGAGCCTGCACCCGCGCCGCTGAGCTGAATTTTGATGTCGGCATCCGAACCGGTCGCTGCGGTGTTAGCCGATGCCCCAGCTTGTGTATAGCCGTCCAGAGTCAACGGTGCGGTGATAATCGGCAGCGCCGTTGCCGCGACGATTTCGTGTGCACCATTCGCCGCACTGCCGGTGCCCGCGATTTCAAAGCGTATCAGGCTGACGTCGGCGTTTGCATTTGCCAAGGTGATCGCTTCGCGCAAGGTGCATTCATTGCTATCGCCAGACACATCGCAGCCCAGCGCAGTCAAACCCACATCGCGACTTGAATCGACCGCAATGCCAGCCACTGGATCAGTTGCCGCTACGCAGGCAGAAAATTCGGAGCTGCCTTCTGGGCCACTCGCCGTGCTGGTGATTTGCACGCCCGCTTCAAGTGCGTCGGCGGTATTGAGTGCAAAACTAAAGTCTTGGCTGATACCGCGCAAGCTGACGGTGGCGGCACCCAGCAGGCGTTCGCCTTCGCCGAAGCCGTTAGCATCGCAGCTCGTGTTGGCATAAACACCGATGGTGTAGTCCGTCGCCGCCGTGCCAACCGGCACGTCCAAGCTGCCGCTGATCACGATGCCGGTCGCGGTGCGCTCGGCGCGGGAAATCACTGGGAAGTTTTGCAGGCCATTGGGGCCGGTGTCAGTGTCGTTTAGATCGTTAAGGGTAACCGCGTTATCGCCGCCCAAATAAATTGCGATATTATTTGTATCCACAATTTGGTTATGCGTCCATACGTTGTCAAAGCTATTGACCGAAGCACTGGTACGAATTGCGTTTCCAGTAAACCTAAATCGGTTTGGTGCAGCGGCTGTACCGATTTCGTTCGCGGAACTAAAATTTTGAAACGATACTGCGGTGCCAAAATTCCGACTCAATTGTCCAGTCTTGTCGGGGCCGAACAAATTCCCAAAAACTTGGGAACCGACAGTTTGCAATTGCACGCCGGCTGCATTGTTGCCGCTGATGACATTGCGTGCGCTGAGTGCAGTGCCGCCGACCAATGCCCTTGCTGTTAAATTAATACCAAAGCCATTGGCAACCCGCGTACTGCCATCGCTGGCAAGGCCGATAAAGTTGCCAGACAATACGACACCTGAGGTAACCGTGCCGCAAACAAAAATCGCGTTACTCTTAGCCCGCCCAGTCATTGACAAACCCTGCACCACAGTATCGTTCGCGCAGACATTTAGAATCGCGCCACTGGCTTGGCTGGCACCATCGACTCGAATTCTCAGCACCGCATTGCTCACATTCGGATCGGTATTCACCGACGTGCCCGACTGCGTATAGCCATCAATCAATACTGGTGCGGTAATCGTTGGCAAAGGCGTGCTGGGTTGAATCAAAAGCTCACCCGTGGTTACCCCAGGATTGATCGCAAATTGGATGGTGTCGCCCAAAGGCGCGGCATTCGCAGCGATAATCGCATCGCGCAAACTGCAGTGTGCGGCGTTGCAGCTGCCATCGGCGACATCATTAGTGGAATTGACGACCAATGCCGGTGGATCCAGCGCATCGCAAACGGAAAACTCCGACGTGCTGCCACCGGGTGAGGTAACGGTCGTGGTGACAAACGAGCCGAACGGTGGTTGCTCGGCCAGTGCGATATCGACGTTGATTCCGGCGTTAGCGCTAGTGGTCGATTCGGTGGCGGAGCCTAATAAAATTTCGCCTTCGCCATGCCCCGATGCGTCGCAACTTGCGGTGGCATAGGCGGTGATGGTGAACACCTGCGTGGTGGTGGCGATACGCTGCAAAGTACCGGTGATATTGATGCCCGAGCTGGTTCGGGTGGCGGCAAAATTAGTGTCGTTGAGATAGTTTTGCTGGCCATTGCCGCCGCCATCGGCATCACCTGCATCGTTAGGTGAAACGCCAAACTGAAAGGTTGACGTTTGCAGATCGATGCCCAGTGCATCATTTGGGCCATATTGATTGAAGTTGATGCGGTTGCTTAGGGTGTTGCGCACGGATGCCCCAATGTTGTTGTAGGCAATTTTATTCGGCGCACCGAATGTGCCAACCGTCACGTTGCTGGCATCGACGGCGATATCCACACCGCGCTCAACATTGCCGCGATCTAGCAGCCCCGTTGGATCAGTTCCAATCAAATTGTTGAGGACGCTCGAATTAGAGGCCGCTGCCCTAAATAAAAGCACCCCTGAACCTGTATTGCTACCAATCACATTGCGATCCGCGATCACCGCTGTACCGATAGTAACGCTCGCATTTTCCGCACGAATGCCGTTGTTGTTTGCGCCAGCGACACCCGCAGGTGTGAGCCCGATAAAATTGCCAAGTGCGCTGACTGCGGTCAAATTGCTTGTGCAACCCAAGCCACCAAAACCACCAAAATTGATCCCAGCGTTGGCAAAATTGGTAATTGCCAAGCCGCGAATCGTAACGTTGTTGGCGCAAACAAACAGGCCCTGGGCGTTGCCCGCGTTGATGCCGTTCAAGTGAATACGAATACGCGCATTGCTGGCATTGGCAGCTGTATTGACCTGAGACCCTGCGACCGAATAGCCGTCAATAATGACGGGCTGCGTAATCGTTGGCAGGGCACTGGTGGGTTGCATGAGCACCGTGGTGATCGTGGGCAATCCCTCGGGTGCCTCAGGTTCAGCCGGTGGGTCGAATGCCGGGCGCGCCGTAAAGGCGAATTTTATGGTGTCCGCCGTGGTGGTTAAGTTTGCTGCAGTAATCGCTTGGCGCAAGGAACACGTTGCCGGGGCAATGCACGTGCTGGCGCCTGCGGGGTCGAATTCGTTATTTACGGTAAAGATGGCGGCGTGCGCCTGGCCTACGAGCAAGCCGCCGAGCAAAAGGCCGTAAGTGGTGGGTGTAGACCAAAACTGTTGAGAGCTATTTTTAGACATGGCGAAGCTTCCTATTGAAATAGAGGATATGGGTTACGCGCGATCCAGGCCAAGTTGGGCGAGTCGAAACCGACCCGTCACAAACTTGATTGACGACAGGTGCGGTTTAGTTTTTTAAATTGACGAAATCGACGAGGCCGGAGTTGCCGACGTTATTGCCGCCAAAACCTACTGAGTCGATTTTGTCAGACGGGTCAACTATGGCGATCATGCGATAGCGGCCCTTGGGGCGACCGGATACCTTGGGGCAATTCATCGTTGCCGGGCCGATGGATATCGGACTTATGCCCTGCGGCGCAATACTGCTGCCGAACGCAAACTGGGCGGCGCCAAAAATCCCTATTGGATATGCGTTGTATACGCCATTTTCGTCAAAGTCGTTCGCTAAGACTTTGGCTTTTCGGTAACAGGAAAACCCATAGATAGCGAGTGGCGAACTGGGCAAGGCATTTGGTTCAAACGGAACTAAGGGCGCGTAGAGGCTGCCAAGCGCCGAGAGGGTGAAATACACCGCATGGGCATTGCCAAGATTGGCAACAATTGGGTTGTCGGCAGTAAACGGCCCGGTGCCAGCATTTTTAATGAAATAGCTAAAACTTACTTTGTCATTATTGTTCTTCCAAAGTTTGAAGCGCGCCGGTGCCGGCCAGGTGGCCATCGTCAAATCCCACGGGCAAAGCTCAGGCTGATAGTTACCACCGTTGATATCACAGGGCCCACCTGGCGGTGGATTGTTGCTGCCGCCGCCACCGCCGCTGTTGCCCAAATTGCCAAAGCAAATACCTAAGATACAGCCACCTTCAGTTGTTTCCTCACCAAAGCCAGAATACGGCGTGGGTTTATAGCCTGGGTGGTCGCGCGGATACAGTTCTTGCTCAAATTCCCAGGCATTAAAAGAATTTAAAACATCGCCGAGTGCGAATAAGCTGCCTTCTAAATCACTGACGCCGGTTTCGTTTAACCAAGACTGCGCCATTTGCCCGTGCTGGTAGTAGCGCGCGTTGCGCACGCCGCTCATGGACCAAACATAGTCGACGTTGCTGCCGATTTTAGTCAGCGTCAAGCTCAGTTCCGGCGCGCTGCCCGCAGCTGGGCGCACGGATTGCCATTGATTCGGATGCGCGCTACTGCGTGCCAAGGTAAAACCGTAGCGCTTGTTGGCGTCAATACTGCTAAAGGCCAATGTCAGGCGGTTGCCGCTGCCGGTCAGTGTTAAGTTATCGCAAACTTGATCCGCGTTCATGCGTGCCAGTGCTGCCAGAGTCAGGCACTCCGGCTCATAGCGGCGCGCAATGACTTTGCGGGTGCCCAGCGCTGGCGTGCCGGAAATATCCAGCTGCACCTCACGCGTGCGCACTAGGCCGAAATTATCCGTGGCGCGAATTTCCGCCTGGACTTTGCTGTAGCCGGGCATCGGGAATACTTTCGAGCTGCGTAGATAGGACTCGCCATTTTCCGGGTCGATATCCAGCACTTGCGCGGCGGCGTTGGGTGCTGCGCCGATGTGCAGCGTGAACAGCAGAACTGCGGCTAAGATTTTTTTATTAAAGTGCAACATGGGGTTTCCTTGAAGGGGACTGCGAATGAAATCAGTGTGGGTGATAGCTTTTGCGATTGCGGCAAATGCGAATACCTGTCGTTCGATAGGGGTCTACAAAAGTGTGGGTGCGCGGCGACTGCAGTTAGGACTGCTTATTGCGCTGCATTTTTGCCGTGTCGCTGATCGTTGGACTCCAGCGCGCGCAGGCGCTGATGCAACTCGGCGTTTTCCTGGCTTAGCTGCTCTAACTTGGCGTTCAAACCCTGGATCGCCGCCAGCGCCACGCCATCGGCATCGACGGTGCCGATGGACTTACCGTCCCCAGCTAAGCCGAACGCGGCTTTGAAATCTTCCGCCATCGGGCCGATGTGTTCGCCTTCAGGTGAGTTTTTATAGTTCCAGCTAGAAATCGCTAGGTTATTAACCTTATCCAGAATCGCGCGCGCATCAATCGGTGCGAAATTTTCTTTCAGCGTGCGGCTGGACGCGTTCGTCCAAACGCCGCCGGTGGTCAAATGTGCGCCGGAATTGGTATTGATAAAGCGCCCGGCGGGGATATTGACGGCCAAGGGGAATTCGCCAAAAAACACGCCGGCAGCGCGTACTAAAAATTGATTGGGGCCGCTCGATGTGATCCCGCCGCTTCCGCCCCAGACAAAACTACCCTCATCGCCGTTGGCGTCACCGGAATTGCTGCCAAATAGGCAGGCAACGTCGCCCACGCCATTGCCGGCCCGTGCTGTTGCGCCGATGCCACCGGCCCAGGAAAAGTCCCCACCCGCACAGTTGTTTTGGCCGCCGCTGGCAACGCTGCGATTACCGCTTGCGATGTTGGTCGTGCCACCGGTGACTGTGCTTTGGATGCCGCTGGCCTGATTGCTGTCGCCGCCGCTGACGCTGCTGGAATCGCCTGATGCGGAATTATTCTGGCCGCCACTGACCGTGGCGTCTGAGCCAGAGGCAAGGTTTTGTATACCGCCACCAATGCTGCTTTGAAAGCCCGACGCCACATGGCCCTCGCCGCCGCTGATGCTGGCGTTTAAGGCCGTCGCAGAATTATTGCGCCCGCCGGCAACGACGCTGAAGTTGCCAGAGCTGGTGTTTTTGCAGGTCGGACACACGCCTGCATTGGTGCGGGTGGCGCCGCCACCGCCGACGGTGGCACCGACGGCACTTGCGATATTTGCCGCCGAGCCCAACACCACGTTTGGCGCATCGCCAAAGCTGGTGTTGTTCGCCAGCGTTGGTGCGAAACGCGCGACGCGTAAATTATTCGCCCTAATTTCGACGGCTTGATTGTCGGTGCTGCCAATAAAGTTGGTGCCAGGATTGGTCGCGGCATTGCCAAGCCGACTCCAGGCATCCAGCGACCCGGCCGGGCCGACTGCGCCGACTGCGCCTACAGCACCTGTAGCGCCGACAGTACCTGCAGGGCCAGTGCCACCCGTGGCACCCGTGGCACCCGCGGCACCGACGGCACCCGCCGGGCCAACGCCCGCCGACTCACAGCTGACGCTGCCATCGGCGTTAACGACACGAATACTTTGCCCCGCCGGGCAATTCGCGGCGATCCGGCTTTGCACCTGCGCGGCATTGATTTGCGCCGCGCCGATTGCGCCTGGGCTGACGCTGGCGGCTTCGAGCGCGAAGCCGGCAATTTGCGCTTGCGGCGTCGGCGTGATCTTGGTGGCTGGCGCTAAGCTGGTGAACGCGCCGGTAGACGCGCCTGGGCGGACGCTGATTTGCAGCTGAAAGTCGCCGCTGCTAATGGCCGCGCCGAAGTCTAGTTCGACCGTGAATATACCTTCGTTGAGCACGACATCATCGCGCAGCAGCGGTGTACCGACCGCCACGCCAGCGGCGGTTTGCAGGGCGAATTGAAAATCGTAGCTGCCATTCGCCGCCACCGCACCTTCTTGCAAATTACCCTGATAGGTGAAGGTATTGCTTAGGCCGCTGGCAAGTGTGGCAAGGCCAAGGCCGGTGGCCAAGGCAATCATTTGGCGGCGAAATGCGGGCCGGTTGCGAGAGTTCGACATCATAATGCTCCTGGTTAACTGTGTGGATTGGCGGCTAATTCTCAAAGCCGTTGCGAAAAATGGCGTCGCTAAGGGGCGCGCCCGCGCTGTAAAAGCCACCGCGCAGCGCAAAGTTGCCGCCGATTGCGGTTGGGCTGGGTCCTGCGGTGCTTTGCGCCAGCGTGCCGGTCAAGTCGAACGCCGCGCCGGTAGTGCGCTTACCGCCACCCGCCAAAACTTGATTTTTTAGGCTGAAAGCACCGCCGAAGCTGGTGTTTGGCGGCGGCGTTGACTCCGCTGCGTGCACCGCCGTGCCCGCACTAGCGCCGATCAAAACGACAGCAAAAAAATAGGAAAATACGTGCATTGAAGGCTCCAGTTCGGTGACGTGCAGCAAGTGTGTAGGGCATTGCAGCGGGGGAACACCCGTCTTTCGATAGGGGCAAAGCACTGACGTAGGGTGGGCGGCAACATCGCAAGCCCTAGCTCAGCAGACGCAACACTGCGTCCGCCTGTTGCCGATTGACGGTGCGGCGCAAATGCGTGGGGCCATTTTTGGGATCCCGCGCACGAAAATCAGGGCATTTTGACGCTGCCGGACGGACGCATCGCGGTGTCAAATTTGGGCGGATTGATGATCTTTGACGGCGCGCATATCAACCGGTGTGTTACCGCGCGGTTGAAGGATATGCACCGCTGTTGGTTGGCGAGGTAATTTTGCGGGTTGGTGAGGTGGAGACCACAAACCCAGGTGAGGTTTTTGCGCAATTTGGCAAAGCTCAAGGCAAATCTGTCGCGGTTGCGGTAATGCGCCAAAAAACGCCGCGCACGTTGACCGTTTTGGTACCTGTTGAGGCTATGCCCTCAGCACTGGCCATGCCGCTTTTATCGATCGCCTACACTTGTAGTGTCGAACTGACACGCTGCGAATTTGATATTCTTAGCGTGTGACCGCTGAAAAACGAATCAACTATTATTCGATGGAGTTGAAAATTGGGTTTAAGCCACTGCGCTACTGTCTGAGTTCACTAAAGCGACTAAAGACGCACACGAATGAGCACGACAGCCTGTTCGACTTGAGGTGCCAGGGTTTCTGCCCCTAGCCCGACGATAACATTGACATTTTTAACGGTTCCTACAAGTTGCAGTAAGGGCATTGATTTGACTGCATAATTCACATTTTGCGGCAAATCGCCGGTCCAATTAAAAACTTGCGCCGCATTCAGCTTGGCGGCGACGACTCCTACAACTTGGCCTTGCTTATTCAATAGCGGGCCACCACTGTTGCCAGCCTGCACTGGCACCGAAATTTGGTAGGTTCTAGGATCGTCGAGCATGCCAAAGCGGCTGCTGATAACTCCTGTCGCTAGTTTAGGTTTGACGCCTAAAATTTCGGTTTGAGGAAAGCCAACGGTGAAAACTTCAGCGCCAAGCCCAGCTTCAACACCGACCAAACGCAGGCAAGTAGGCCATTGCGCGCCAAAAATTTGTAACACGGCAACATCGTTGTCGACGTCATGGTTGAGTACTTTCGCTTCGTGTATGCCACCTTTTGCGTCGATAACGGAAATTCTTGAGGCTTTCTCGACAACATGCCAACTGGTCGCAATGCGATCGGTGTCGACCCAAAACCCAGTGCCGGTTCCGCTACGCGTGGACTCGGTACGCGCCTGTTCGGAAGCATTCTTTTTGATACCATCAAAGCGACCAAAGCGGCCCGCCAGACAAGCATTTTTGACTTCTAACTGCGCTTGCAAAATGAGTTGAGCGCCGTCACTTGTGGCATAGACATTGCCGTTCGCAATATAGCTTTGTTCATCCTTACGATAGGTATAAAGCATGCTAAGCAGGCGCCTAAAGTTGGTGTCATCCATGCCATTTTGAGTAAACGAGTTATCTAGGTTACCCCCGACGGCATTGGCTTCTCCGATACTGAGCGATTTACGCAAACCGGCCAGAAGTCCTGGCACTGCCGATGTGACGAGCGCGCAGACCCGTTCCATAACCGGCCCGGCCGCACCTTGCACACCAAGAACTTTCGCATTGTTACGCTGTTCCGGTGGCGGATGATCTGAGAATTGAACTCGGCCTTGCGCATCGGTCCATTTGTAGACCGCTGCACTCGCCACACTCGTTAAATTAAAAGCTGCACACAAGACAACGCTTATGCACAAAGTCAAGCCGAACCTCGTCATTTAATTCCCCCAAACCTAACAACAGAAAACTTTGTACTCAATGCGTCGAAAATCGAGCCAATGTTCTCTACGCAAGGCGATGTATCGCTGAGAGTACCTGGGTTTACCCACAATCACACAGTTAAACATTCTATGCTGCAATTTTAACCGTCTTTCCGCTTTGCTCCAGTGCGACAAACAGGGCACGCCAACCGCTGCGCCTTACCTTCGCTGCGGTTACCATCGGCGCTTCAGTTTTGCGGTTGCACGCGCAAGCGACATCATCCACCCTAATTTTGAGACTTTGAAACCATGCTCACGCCACGGATTGGTTTAAATGTTTTGCCCGCGCAAAACAAAACTGCACTCATCACCGGCTCCACCAGCGGCATCGGCGCAGGCATCGCTGAAAAATTTGCCTCTGAGGGCGCAAACATCATTTTGAATGGCTTTGGCGATGCGCAAGTGATCGCCAAACAGCGCCATGACTTGGAAGAGAAATACGGCGTGCAGGTGCGCTATCAGGGTGCTGATTTATCTAAGCCAGAGCAAATTGCGCACATGATGCAGGCGGTGTTGGCAGAATTTGGCGCGGTGGACATCTTGGTCAATAACGCTGGTATTCAACATGTTGCGCCGATTGAGGAATTTCCAGTCGACAAATTCGACGCCATTATCGCCATCAATATGGCCGCTTCCTGGCACACCGTGCGGCTTGCAATTCCAGCGATGAAAGCGAAAAAATGGGGCCGCATAATCAACATCGCCTCGGCACATGCGCTGGTGGCCTCACGCTACAAAAGTGCTTATGTCATGGCAAAACACGGCATTGCTGGATTGACCAAGACAGTGGCGCTGGAAGTGGCGGAATTTGGCATCACTATGAACGCGATTTGCCCAGGCTATGTCTGGACACCGCTGGTGGAGAAGCAAATCCCGGACACCGCCAAAGCACGCGGGATCACTGAAGCCCAGGTTATTTCAGAGGTCATGCTAAGCGCGCAGCCGACCAAAAAATTCGTCACGATCCAGGAAGTAGCGGCGCTTGCAGCCTTTCTCGCCAGTGACGCGGCGGCCTCGATTACTGGGTCCTTGCAAGCGATAGACGGTGGCTGGACGGCGCAGTAGCCACTGCGATTCGCTGCTAGTCCCAAAGAGCTGTGGGGTGCGATTCAACCTGATGTGAAGGCTAGAACGCTTCGTCTTTGCGAGCGCAGCGAAGCAATCTCATTGTTCATCGACTGGCGTGGTGCAATCAGAAGATTGCTTCACTGCGTTCGCAATGACGAGTCGCACTCGTACTTATTCAGCTGGCAAAATCTATACTCCCCAACAGTGTAATGACTTGAGCCGTTTTAATGGATTCCCAACTTCGTACTCGTTTGATTGGTGCCGCCGTTCTCATTGGTTTGGCGGTCATTTTTTTACCTATGGTGTTGGATAAAGACACCACCGAAACACCGGTACCGAATGAAGAAATTTCGCTCGACATTCCAGCCCCAGGCTCGGAGCAAGCGGATTTAGATGGCTTGCAGACGCGCACCTTGCCGATCAATGAGCAAGCGCCAATGGTCGAAATCGACGCGACCGCGCCCGATCCGATTGCTAACGTCGATACTTCCCGTGCCCGACCTACAGTGGCAAGGCTGGCCTCGGAAACTGATGCGGTAAGCGAGCCACAGAGCTCGGAAGGCACCATCCAACGTGATGCGCCGCTAGTCACTATTCCAGCGGCACCCATGGTTACTGCGCCTGCGCCCGTCGTGGCGACGGTACCGCCCGTGGCAGCTATACCCCGCGTCGCGCCCGCAGCCACCGGTGGCCGTTTTGGCGTCAATTTTGGCAGTTACGGTGCACTGGCGAATGCAGAAAAGCTGATTACCCAGCTTGCCGCCGTAAAAGTGAAAGCCTCGGTTGAACCCGTGGTCGTCGGCGATAAATCGCTGTTTCGTGTGGTGTCGCGCGGTTACCCAAGCCGAGGTGCCGCCGAAGCCGCGCGGCTTGCCGCCACCACCTCGATTGATGGCTTAAATGCCAGTGTCTTGCAGGGCGAAATTGCCAATTCCACCGCGCCGGCGACGGCAGTGGCCCCGGCACTTCAGGGTTTTGCTGTGCAAATTGGCGTTTTTGGCGATAAGGTGAAAGCCGACGAGCTGATCGCGCAGCTCAAGGCCAAGGGTTTTGCCGCGTTTTCCGAACGCGTTATCACACCCAGCGGCTCGACATTACGGGTGCGGGTCGGGCCAATATTGAAGCGCCCTGATGCCGATAAAACCAAAGCCGAGATTAAGGCCAAACTTGGTTTTGACAGCATCGTTGTCCCCTACCCATAACTGGCAAAAACGCCAATGAACGCTGCGGACTATTTGATCCTGGCGGTTCTGGGCATTTCGATGTTGGCAGCCCTGCTGCGCGGCTTGGTGTCCGAGGTGATGTCCTTAGCGGTTTGGGTGCTCGCGCTTTGGATTTCAGCCACCACCAGTGGCACATTCGCTGCCACTTTTTTGACTGGCATTGAACAGTCTGCGGTTCGATTAGGCGCTGCCTATATTGCGATTTTTTTGCTGGTGTTGGTATTGGGCGGCATGCTGACCTGGCTGATACGCCGTATTATTGCGAAAACTGGCTTGAGCGGCACGGATCGCTTGCTCGGCGCACTGTTTGGCTTCGCACGTGGCTTACTGATCGTTTTTTCAGCGGTACTTTTTGCAGGCTTTACCGCGATCCCGAAACAGCCACTTTGGCAAGAGTCCTTGCTGCTGCCCGCTGTGCAATCGGCAGCACGCGGTTTGAGCCAGTATTTGCCTGCCAGTGTGCACAGCTTTTTAAGTTACCCAATAGTTACACAATCAGCGGCAGTTACCGAATCAGCGGCAGTTACAAAATCGGCTGATGCCAAAGAACCTGGCGGATCGGTGGATGCGTCCACAGATTCGACGAACCCAGCAAAACCTGCCGTCACGCGGCCGAAAAACTCTACTTCTAAGGCGAATTAATATGTGTGGATTGATTGGTATAGCAGGCATCACCGATGTTGCCGCCTCGATTTACGATGCGCTCACGGTTTTGCAGCATCGCGGACAAGACGCGGCCGGGATCGCCACGGTCGATGGCCTCAAGATCAATCTGGTCAAAGGCACCGGGCTGGTGCGCGACGTTTTTATGGGTGAATCGGTTAATTTGCTCAAAGGCGCGATCGGCATCGGCCACTGTCGTTACCCAACCGCAGGTTCGGAAAATGTTGCGGAAGCGCAGCCGTTTTATGTGAACTCACCGTTCGGTATTACCCTGGCGCACAACGGTAATCTAACCAACGCGCCCGAGCTAAAACGCGAACTTTACGCAGCGGATCGGCGGCATTTGAACACCGAGAGCGACTCAGAAGTGCTGCTCAATATTTTCGCGCACGAACTTGAAGCCAATCGCAGCGCGGCCCTGGGTGCCGAACTGATTTTCCGCGCCATTGCAGGCGTGCATCGCCGCTGCGTCGGCGGTTATGCGGTCGTTGCGCATGTGTTAGGTTTTGGCCTCGTGGCGTTTCGCGACCCGAACGGCATTCGCCCGCTGGTGATCGGCCAACGCTTAGGCGTCAGCGGCATTGAATATGCCATTGCCAGTGAAACTGTCGCGCTCGATGTGCTCGGCTTTAAGCTAATCAACGATATTGGCCCCGGCGAGGCAGTTTTGATCAGCGAAAATCGCGAACTGAAACGCCAACAAACGGCGGAAGTGAAGATGCACGCGCCATGCATTTTTGAATATGTCTATCTGGCGCGCCCGGATTCCTTGATCGAAGACGTATCGGTTTACAAAGCCCGTGCGCGCATGGGCGAGCGCTTAGCGCGCAAAATTAAGCGCCTGCGCGCCGATCATGGTATCGACAAAGTGATCCCTATTCCCGATACCAGCCGCACCGCCGCATTGACTCTGGCGCAAACCTTGGGTGTGGACTATCGC